>JANYIY010000460.1 GCA_025358615.1 Gammaproteobacteria bacterium
ATGAACGCCTCCGCCACTTGTTTGAGCGTTTCGCGATCGGCAGATTCGCCGTGTTGCGCCACTAACCACCCATAAGCACGTATCTGCCGTGCGGCTTCGAGCATTTGCGCGAACGACTGGTCCTTGTCGCGTTCTCGTTGCTGCGCCACGCGGTTTTGGCACAGCTTGATTGCCCGCTCGAAGCGCTCGCGCAAACCACGCTCATCAGCCCTTGGCATTTCTCCCCAGCTTTCGAAGCTAGCGCGCCACTGCGCATGCTGCGCCGTCGCTTCGAGTAAGGCCGGCCCCGATAGCGTGGCGGCCTGCTCGATCTCCTCGCATAACGCCACCGCTTGTCCTTTGCTCGCCTCGAGACTCGCCGTGAATTCGGAATAAGCCTGCTGGCGCTTCTGAAACACGGCGTCGCACTGCGCACGAAACTCGTTCCACAGCGTCTGTTCCTGATCGCGTGGCGCCGTGCCCACGTCCTTCCACAACGCTTGCAGCCGCTTCACCTCATCCGTGGCCTCGCGGCTGTCCTCTTTCGTGATCAACTGCTGCGCGCGTTGAATGAGGGATTTTTTCTCCGCGACATTTTGCGCGTACCAGGCATCGATCCGGCCATGCAGCCGACCCATCGCGGCGTCGAACTCTTCTTGCACGGCTCGGCCCGCGGCGCGCTCTACCGGCGCATGCTGCCGAAACTCGCGCGGCGCCTCACGCAGCACGGCGGCCATCGCGCGCCAGTCCGGATGCTCTGCGCTTTGCGCGGACTCGAACGCCTGCAGCCGTGCGACCACTGCCTTGCGCCTCGCCACGTTGCCTTGCCGCAGTTTGGCCTGCGCCTCGAAGTACTCGCGGCACGGTTGGTACGCAGCCTGTGCGGCCACGTGAAAGCGCTGCCAATCCGCCTCCGAATCGCTGACGATCCCCTTGCTGATGGTCTTCCATTGCTCCTGCAGCTGCTTGATCCGCTCCGCAAGCGCCTGCGGCGCCTCGGTCGATCCCATCAGCCCCTCCATTTCCGCAATCAACTCCGCGCGCTTGGGCGCCACGGCAAAATCCTTCCACTCTTTGAGCTCGTTGAGCTTGGCGTCGAGCTGGTGCACCTGCTTCTCGATATACGCCGGCACCACCGGCGCCGTCGGCAACTTCTCCTCGATGGCCCTGCGCAGTCCCGCGGCCCGTCCGGTATTGCCCTCACGAATCGCGCTGTTCACCTGCCCGATCAGCCCGCCGATTCGGCGCACGGCTGCCGCCTCTACGGCCAGCCGCTCGGCCCGCACCTTTTCTTCTGCCGCGCGGATCCGCGCGGCCTCGACCGCCGCGAGCGCCTCAGCCTCGCTTTGCCTCTGCACATCCTCCGCCGCTTGGGCAACGGCTGCTTCTCGGGTCGCCTCGCGCGCCGCCAGCTGCGCCGCATGGCGCGATACCTCTGCCGCCTGCTCGGCCAGCTCCCGCAAATGCCCATCGATGACTTGACGACAACGCTCGATGGCCACGCGCGCGCGTTCCTGGATTTCCGGCCCCGCCAGCGACTCGACCTTGCGCCACTGCGTCTGGTAGTACTCGAACGACGCCGTGTAGTTTGCGTCGTAGACCCGCTGGCTGACATGCTCCAGAGACCCACACGACGAAGTCACATCGCTCTCGATCTGCGCGATGCGTTCCTCCTCGGCACGCAGCGCATCGTGCTTCTGCTTGAGGATTTTGTAGACGCTCTTATCCTTGTCGCGCGCCAATTTCAGCAATCGCGACAACTCCACGGGATCTTCGATCCGCTGCGCCGCCAACTGCCGTATGCGGCTGGACGAGCCCTCGATGGCGAGCGTCGCCACCTGCTGCAGGTCGCTGATCGCAGCGAGCATGTCGGACAAGTGCCTTGTATCGCTGCACAACCCCGCCACCGACAGTACTGCCGCAGCGTTGCCCGCTGCCCGCAGGACGCCGAAATCGACCGTCCCCGCATCGATTAGTTGCGCCAGCCGCTCCTGCGCGACTCTCTCGAGTGGCGATGCGGCTGCGTGTGGCGACAATGCTCGTTCGGCTGCTGCTGGTGCAGGTGACGCGCCGGCACTCAACCCCGCCAGCTTCCTTAAAACCTCGCCATCCGGCAATTTGCGCACCGCCGCCGCGCGCAGCACCTCATCACCATCGCCCAAGGCGGTGGCGACGATGAAATCCGGAGATCCTGCCTCCAGCGCCGCCACTTGGGCCTCCAAGGTAGGCGGCGACGGCTGAACTGGACGAAATAGCTGTGTAAGCGGCTTCATTGACCTTGAACGGCACGGAAACCATGCCTTTATATCTGAGTGTCGTTAAATTATATCGGCAAACGCGGCCGCGCGCAGGCCGCAAGTCAAGCCGCAATCTCAATGCGATTGCCATCCGGATCAAGCAGCGACTTTCAGATCCAATATGACCCGGGCCGTCAAATCATAGTTAGCCGAGAAATAGCAGCTGCCCTCGCCGAGCACTTGCACCCACTCGCGCGTGAGATCGAAGTTGCCGCGCCATTCTTCCGGCAAGTCTCGAAACGCGCTGATTGCAATCATCCTGTGTCCGGTCGCGGCGAGGCTGCCCTGATATTGAAACAAATAGCGTCGCCATGCGGCAGCGCTAATTTTGAGTTGCGGGGCGAGGCTGTTGCGCAACGAGGTTTTGGCCTTGGCCAGAACCAGAGCATCAGGCTTCCATGATCCGCCGCATACTTCTATCCAATTCATAGGCGCTGACGGCAACACGCCGGACGCCTGCAGGCAAGCCGCGAGGCGGATGCCCATGCCATGCAACAAAACGCTAAAGAACGGCACCCCTTCCCCTGCTCCCCGCCATCTTCCAATCCAGCTCAGCCAGCCTCGGCACCATCCATATCCAGCCGATCAAGCCCAGCATGCTCACCCCCGCCGCCACCACGAAGGCATTCGTGTAATGCCCCGTGCTCTGGATGATATAGCCCGTGAGCCAAGGCGCGATAATCCCCGGCAGATTGCCGAGCGAGTTCTGAATACCCACCCATCGCCCCGACGCCGGTGGCCCGGCGAGGATTTCGCTCATGGCGTACACCCCGGGCGAGGACGCCCCACACAGCGATTGGTAAACGAACAAACTCACCAACGCCACCTTCGGCGACCCCATTGCCATGGCCAGCATGCAGATCACCGAGCCCACGTGAGCCACCGCCATCACCGATTTGTAGCCGGCATTCGCCGAGCCGCCGCGCGCCAGGTATTTGTCGATGCCCCATCCCGCGAGAAACGCGCTCAATGCATTCACCATGTACGCGCTGGTCGCCACCCACGCCATGTCGATAATGCAGAAGCCGCGCTCGGTTTGCAGATACGACGGCAGCCAGGCCAACATGAAATAGAACACATAGTTGCTCGCGAACAATCCCAGCGACGTGCCCCACAGCGACGGCTGCTTGAGAATCATCCACCAGGTCGGCGAGTCTTCTCTACTTGCGCTCACCGCCGTGCGTACCTGCCCCGCCACCCGCGACCACGGCAACAGCCACAGCAACGACAGTCCACCAAACACCCAGAACGCCGAGCGCCAGCCGAAGTTCGCCATCAATAGGCCGCCGGCCAGAGTGCCCACCACCGGACCGGATAAATACCCCAGCGCAATTATCCCGTTCGCCGTGCCCAGACCTTTGGCGGGTACGATCGCCGCCAGTATTTTCGCTACGCCGGGAAAACCTGCACTCTCTCCCAAGCCGAGCAGCAGCCGCAGCACCAGCAGCATCGCGAAAGAATGCGCGAAGCCGATCAGTATGGTGGCCGATGCCCACAGCGTGAGTCCCGCCGCCAGTATGCGGTGCGCCCCATAGCGCTCCGACAGCCAGCCCACTGGAATTTGCGTCCACGCATAGGTCCAGGAAAACGCCGACAACAGTATCCCCATCTGCGTGTAACTGAAGCCCAGATCGCCCTGTACCAGGTGCGCCGCCGTGGATAGGCTGCCGCGATCGACATAGTTGATGAACAGCAGCGTCGCCATCAGGAAAACGATGGGGCTGCGCGCTGCGCGCGCTGGGTCTATCGCTGTAGGAACGGGCGGATTCAGCTCGCGTAATCCGAATGGCTGCGATCGAGTACGCGCTTCAAGGCTTCGAAGTGCAGCTCAGAGCGGTCGCGGCCGCCGACGCTACCGCCCGCGGAATACTGCGCCGCCGTCATTTTGACAATCGGTTCCGGGATGAGCTGCAAAGGCCGGCCCGTCGACAATGCCAGCACCTGCGCCTGCGCCGCGCGCTCCAAAAAGTACAGCCTCTCGAACGCCAGCGGGATGCTCTTGCCCACCACCAATACGCCGTGATTACCCATCATCAGCACCGACTTGTCGCCGAGTGCGCGCGCCAGGCGTTCACCCTCGGTCTCATCGAAGGCGAAACCGTTGTAGCCCGGATCGTAGGCCACATCATTGTAGAACCCGAGCGCACTCTGCACCGCCATTTCCAGCCGCGGATTCTGCAGCATGCACAGCGCCGTCGCGTACGGCATATGCGTGTGCAGCACACAGCGCCCCTGCGGCGACAGCCGATGCACCGGCTGATGGATGTATAGCGCGGTGTCCTCCACCGCCCCCTGCCCGCTCAGCACTTTCCCCTTGAAATCCACCACCAGGAAATCGCTGGCCTTTACCTCCGACCAGTGCATGCCAAAGGGCGCGAGCAGGAATCGGTCCGTGTGCCCCGGCACCAGCAGCGTCAAATGATTGTCGATGCCCTCGTTCAAGCCGAAGCGATCCGCCAATCGATAGCACGCCGCCAGATCGATTCGGGCACTGCGTTCAGCGTCAGCCGACGCCTGCACGGACTTGAGACTGGCATTCATGGGGATCCCCTGACGATCGTCGATTATATTCGGGCCAGTATATGCCGGGTGTGCAGCGACCGCGACATCCGCACCGCGGTCCAACCGGCAAATTAAGGTAAATGCGGCGTTTCGGCGTTTCGGCGTTTCGGCGTTTCGGCGGCAACGCGCAGCGCGTAGCGCTGCCATCACGGCAGTAGACGCTCCAATACGGGCAACGGCACCGCCCCCTGTTTAAGCGCGGCCTCGTGAAACTCCCGCAAACTAAACGCCGCTCCGCGCTTCGCGCGGAAGTGCTCGCGCACCGCCAGCCAGCCCTTGTATCCCGCATAGTAGGTCGGCAACTGGCACGACGACAGCTTGGCGCGCTGCAGCTTGGCCGTGGCCTCTTCAGTTTCCTGATACGTGCTCCGGGTCATCAAATCCATGGCCTCCCGATCGGTCATCCCCAGGGTCTGCATGCGCACGTCCAATATCGTATTCGCGAGTACCCGGAGCAGTTGCTTTTGTAGCGTCAGCCGATATCCCGGCGTATCTCCCAAGTATCCCTGCTCCGCCATCAACTGCTGCGTATACACCGCCCAACCTTCGATGTACGGCCCATTGCCGAAAATATTTCGCAGCAGCCGGCGCGAGCGCGGCTGCACCTCGTTCGCATACTCCGCCTGCACATAGTGACCCGGCATGGCCTCGTGCACCGTCAAATGCTGAGCCCCCGACTCGTTGTACTCGCGCAGCTTCGAATCCACGCGCGCCTGCGGCCAGGTACTCGGAATCGGCGTCACCCAAAAGAACGCCCCCAGCTTCGGCTCCAACGCCGGCGCCGCATTGAATCCGCCGACTCCATATACCCCACGCATGAATGCCGGGGTCTCGATCACTTCCAAGTTGCGGTTCGGCGGCAACGTCAACAAGCCTTTGGCCTTGACGAACGCCGTCGCCGCCGCCAACGCCTGCTTTGCCGACGGAATGAACGTCGCCGCCGTCGCATGCTGCCGCGCCACGTCCGCCAGCGCCTGCTCTACCGTCTTCGGCGCCGCAAGCCGCGTTATTTCCGCCTGCACCGCAACCAGATCCGCCTCCGCCTCTGCCAGCAGCGCCTCCGGCGTCTTGCCGGTCGCCAGCACCAGCCGAAACTTCTTCGCGTATCTTTCCTTCCCCAACCGCCAATCACTTTTTTTCTCCGCCAGGTTGTCTTCGAGCCAGCGGTTGAATCCATTCAATGCCGCGATCGCAGCGGCCGCGGACTGGTCATAGCGCATGCGCAAGTCGCCTGGGCAGTCGCCCCGCAAGGTGCTGTCGATGAGCGCAACGTTGCCCGCATTTTCTTCGCGCGCCACTTGATTCCAGATGTCCGGAGAATCCTGCAAATTCGCCTCAGCCTGGCGGATGAAGTCAGGAATTTTGTTCAAGCGATTGATGATGTGCCGGTAGCGGTCCACCGCCGGCGCGTACTGCAGCACGTAGGGCGTATACAAAGCATTGCCCACCAGTTCCACATAGGTAGTCGGATTGTGCCGGTACCCCTGGATCTCACCCAGCTCCAAGCGCGAAGCGCCCAGCGCATCATGCATGATGTCGATATCCGCCTTCTGCTCGGCGTCCACCGCCGCCGCATCAAACTTACCGATCCGCGCCTCCATGTCGTGCAGGAAAGCCCGCGACGCCGCAATGCCCGCCGGACTAAAGTCATCCAGCAAGTCATCCAGCCCCGTACCGCGATGCTCGTGGTAACCGACTCCAGTTGCAGTCGCCGGCGACAACGCCAAGGTGCCGAAGACGAAGTCATCCACCAGTTGTTCGAATTGACTATCGGTCCCCGACTTGGCCGACGCGGCTTTGCCCGCGGCGAGTGCCGCCGTCGCACCAGCCGCCACCGAGCTAGCATTCGACCCCGCCCAAACGCCGCAACCCGCGAGCACCCCGGCCAGCACACAAGTAACACGCAACAGCAGTATTTTGTTCATGACCCATCTTCGGGCAAATCCCGCCCATCAGTCCAGCGCCGCACTCCGCCCCACGGCCGTCCTGCGTCGCACGCCTGTACTCCCAAGCTGCTCGCTCCCCTGCTTGGGTTAATATGCTCGCCGCCATCACGCTGGGAGAAGCCGACATGAAGTGGAGCGTCGTCATCACCGCCTGCGGCGCATCACTGCTCTTCCTTGCACACACGCCCGTGAGTCATACCCCGCGATGACGATCAATCTCCACAAGGTGCTTATCCGCATCACCGTCACCCTCGCCCTGCTCCTAGCGGTGCTGCTGCTCGCGCTCTGGATCAAGCCGCTCGACATCCTGCGAGTCGGCGCCAACTATTCCGCCAAGATCGTCTGCTCCAATGTGTTTCTCGCCGGCCGCGATCCCGAAGAAGTGCTGCGCTCCGATGTGCAAGCACCCGGCATCGCGCTGCTGCGCCTGATGCGCGTCGCCGTCGACAGAGAACACCGAGTAGTGCACGCTGATCTGCTCGGTTTCATCGGTCACGGCCTCGCCGTGGCGCGCCCCGGCGTCGGCTGCGCCGCCGTGCCCGATGGCGACCTCGATTTCGCCACACACGCCAGCATCGCCCCACCCCGCACCGCTACCGCCACTGCCGCAGCTGCGGCAGCCGCCTCCGACTCATCTTCCGCACTCGCGTCCGGCCTCCCGGTCGCAGGCGCAGTTGCCGCCGAACTCTGGCCCGACGGCAACACTGTCGCCACCACCAGCGCGCTCGACCACGTCCTCCACGACGACAGCCTCGCCGGCCCCGGCATGCGCGCCATCGTCGTGGTCGATCACGGCCGCATCGTTGCCGAGCGCTATGCTGCCGGCTTCTCCGCAGCGACACCCCTGCTCGGCTGGTCCATGACCAAGTCCGTTCTCGCCGGACTCACCGGCATGCTGGTCAAGGAAGGCCGGCTCACGCTCGAGCAACCCGCTGGCTGGCCCGCCGGCGACGGCCGCGAGCAGATCCGGATTGCCGATCTGCTTGCCATGTCCAGCGGCCTGCGCTTCAACGAAGCCTACGGCGCCGTCTCCGACGTTACCCGCATGTTGTACCTGGAACGCGACGCAGCCGGATTCGCGCGCGCGCAGCCGCTCCTTCATCCGCCAGGTGCCTTCTGGAGTTACTCGAGCGGTTCAGCAAACATCCTGTCGCGCATCGTCCAGGACGCAGCCGGCAGCCTCGCTGCGGCGTACCCCGCCGAAAAGCTCTTTAAGCCTCTCGGCATGACTAGCGCCACCATGGAGACCGACGAATATGGAACGCTGGTCGGCTCCTCTTATATGTATGCCACCGCCCGCGACTGGGCCCGCTATGGACTGTTCCTGGCGCAGGACGGGATTTGGCGCGGCCAAGAAATGCTCCCACCTGGCTTTGTCGCCATGATGGCCACCCCCGTAGCGGCATCCGGCGGCGAATATGGCGAGGGCCTCGTCTGGCTGTGGGGCGCCGACGCAATCCAACCCGGCAAAAATCCCGACGCCGCCTATGGCATACCCACCGACACTTTCTGGTTGGAAGGCCACGACGGCCAAAGCATGGCCGTGATTCGCTCGCGCCAACTAGTCATCGTACGCTTAGGCCTTACGCCTGCGAGCGATCACTACCAACCCGACTCCCTTGCAAAGGCCATCCTCGACACTGCAAAGCAAGCAGCGCCATTGAGTCTGGCGGTTCGGCAAAGATAGGAGATAGACGTGATTGAAGGGTCCTGTCACTGCGGAGCGGCTATGTGGCGGTTCAACGGAATCCCGGAATCACATCCTTAATGTTGGAGACCTCGCAATGCATTATTCGCGCCTCTGCGCCGTGCTGATCGACTGCAACACCTCCGACGTCGACGAGGCCGCGCACTTCTGGGGCGAGGCGCTCGGGCGCCCGGTAGACCCGGCGCACCCCGGCACCCGCGGCAACTACCGCATGCTGGAAACTCCGGCCGACGAACCCATCGTGCAAATTCAGCGCGTCGAGCACGAGAGCCGCGTCCACATTGACATCGAGACCGACGATATTCCGGCAGAGGTGAGCCGACTCGAAACGCTTGGCGCCAAAGTGGTCGACCGCTTGGAGCGTTGGGTCGTAATGCAGTCGCCCACCGGCCAGCGCTTCTGCGTTGTACGTATCCAGCGTCCCGGCTTCCCGAAGAACGCGAATCGCAGGGACTGATCCGCTCAATCTCACTGTTCGACACCGCGAATCAAAATAGACGACACTGGATGGCCTGTGCCAAATCTGCAGCAAATACTCCCGTTCTTGCCGCTGTTGCAACGGGCAACCGCGCGATAAGCGGTCGCCCATACATTAGCTAGAACTTAGGTGTAAACGTGCCGGAATCATTGACAATCACCGACGGTCGATCGTCCCTTCGCGCTTGGGCCCCGCGACTGCTCGCCACTACTGCGTGGATCGGTCTCCTGCTACAGCTCGCGCTGTCGATCAAGTTGGCCCTCGCCGACGGAAAACCAGTGATTGACGGGCTGGTCGCCTACTTCGGCTACTTCACGATTCTCACTAATATATTCGTCGCACTGGTCTGCACCGCCGGTGCTCTGACTCAGCCCCTTCAAGCCCGCTTGTGGCTATACCGTCCAACAGCCGTGGGGTGCGCCACCGCTGCGATACTGGTCGTCGGTATCGGCTATCACTGGCTGCTGCGTGATATCTGGTCGCCGCAGGGCGCCCAGTGGATCGCAGACATCCTCTTGCACTACGTCGTACCCGTCGGAGCCCTGCTGCATTGGCTGATCTACCCCAACGCCACTCGACTGGCCTGGTGGGCGCCTCTGTCCTGGTGCTGGTACCCGCTGGTTTACTTTGTTTACGTCATGGCGCGCGGCGAGATGCTGTCCTCCTATCCTTACCCGTTCATCGATGTTTTGGTCCTGGGATACACACGGTCAATCGTCAACGCAATCGCCTTCCTGATTGGATTTGTTGCCCTGAGCTACGCGCTGCTGGCAATCAAACGTTTGCTGACAGCGAATAGGAGCACCGGGGTAGGGCCCGGATGACCAGAGGGCCCACGCAATCATCGTCCACCACCATGACGACCGTCCGCGTAATTCTCGAGTCACCCGATCAGCCCGCAGCCCTGGCGTTCTATGAAAGCAGCGGCTACCGGCGGCGCGGACCGTTCGGCGCCTATCGCGATGACCCACTCAGCGTTTTCATGCAAAAGTCTCTCCCCCACCGCCCAACCTAATCGCATCCCGCCACCCGCAAGCTGCCCAACATGAGCAACCAGACGCCGCGCCAGCATTTCGACTCCTTCCTGGACAAATTCAACAGCGACTTTGCCAAATCTGCATAGGTTCGGTGTTGGTCGTATTTGCCGCAATACTGGGGAGCGCGGCGCTCGCCCAAATGCCGCTCAAGTAAATCGTCAGATCTCTTTGCCTAACGTCATCTAAGCCGCATCTTCCGCACTGGGCGATTCGGCCCCCCGCCAGGTGTCCAATTAGCTATATTGGGCCTCCCCTCCCCACGGGCGTCAATCTCAATAACCGGCCTCTTAATCGAGTTTCGCCCGCGCCAGCGCAGCACCCCGCCCTCAATGCACCTGCTCGGCGTAAATCTTGACGAGTGCATATAAGAAATCCCGCCCGTCGTACAGCGACTGCACCCGGATGCGCTCATTCAACCCGTGAATGTTGCTCAAGTCCGGGTCGATGAACATACCGCTCAACCCATACGTCGGAATCCCCGCTTCGGCCAGATAGATCGCATCCGTCCCCGCCGCCTGCAGCACCGGCACCACTTCAATGCCGGGATAAATTCGCCGCATCACCTGTTCGATCGGCTTCATGATGGCCGGCGTCAGCGGCGGCGGCAGCACCACGGGATCGGATGGCTCGATGGTCGTTATGGCGATCTCTGAATCCGCCAGTACTCCGCCCAGCATCCGGCGCACCTCTTCAATGCCCACGCCGGGAAATATACGGCAGTTCACATGAGCGCCAGCCCGTTGGGGCAGCGCATTGGTCGCATGCCCCGCGCTCATCAGCGTCGCCACGCAGGTGGTGCGCAACATGGCGTTCAATCGCGGGTCCTGCGACACCACCGCCACCGCCTTCGCGTCGGTGGGATCTTTCACCAACGCCTTCATCGCCGCGCCCGTCTCTCCGCCGACGATCCCCGACATGCGGCTGAAGTAGCTGCGAGTGGTGTCGTTCAATTGCACCGGGAATTCATAGGCGCCGAGGCGCGTCAAGCCCGCCGCGAGGTGATAGATGGCGTTATTCTTCAATGGCCGCGAGCTGTGCCCGCCCGGATTCACTACTTCCAGCCGATAACCTTGATCCGTCTTCTCGCCCGCCTCGATTTCCATGACGACGCGATGTCCATCTGCGTCCAGCACCCCATAGGCAAATTCATTCAGCGCGAACGCGGCATCGATCAATTGCCGTTCGTGCTTCACCAAGTACTCCGCGCCTTCGAACGCCGACCCAGCCTCCTCCCCACAGGTCAACGCCATCTTGATGGCCCGCTTTGGCTGGTAGCCCTCCTTGCGCAGACGGACCAGCGTGTCCACCCACACCGCAGCCATCGACTTATCATCGAAAGTGCCACGGCCGTAAAAGTAGCCGCCCTCCTCCACCAAGGTAAAGGGATCCCGCGTCCAATCCTCGCGCCGCGCCTCCACCACATCCAGATGCGCCAACAGCAGAATCGCTTTCGCCGACCGGTCACTGCCCGGCAGCAACGCCACCACCCCACCATCCTGCGGATGATCGGCTACGGCAAAGGGATGGATGTCGGCTTCCGGATAGCCCGCCGCCCTCAGGCGCGCTGTCATTTTCGCCGCCGCCAAGCTGCAGCTGCCGACGGAGTGACTGGTGTTGGTCTCGATCAACTCGCGGAACAGCTCGCGGAACTTGAGCTGATCAGCGCGCGGCGCGTCCGCCCGCCCGCTCGCCGTTCCAGCCGCCCCATCTCCCGGCGCCGCCGCCGCGCACGCCGCCAGCACGATCGCGGCCAGCAGCGGCGCCGCTACAGCCCTCGTCCGCATGTCTCGCATCGCCCCTCAACCAACCCGTCGACGCCGCGACAGCCACATGAACACCGGCGCACAGGCAACCAGCAACAACGCGGCATACAAACCGGATATCCAATCCTGCAAGATCGCCGCGATCCACAACGCCAGACAGCCCAGCAGCACGATGGCCGTGGTGAACGGAAAGCCCAGTGCACGATACGGCCGCGGCAGCGCCGGCTCTTTGCGCCGCAGAGCGAACAGAGCGAGGTATGTCAACACATAGTTGAGCAGGAAAAGCACCGCCGCGATCGCCACGATCTGCTCGAAGGCCGCACTCAAGATCAGAACCGCCGTTCCCAGGCTCGTGAATGCCAACGCCAGTCGCGGCGTGCCCCCGGCGCTGACGTTGACGGCCTTCTGCGTGAAGAACCCGTCGCGGCCGATCGCCAGCAGAATTCGCGGCGCCATCAGCAGCGTTGCATTGATGAGGCTGAGCACCGTCATCAGCGAAATCACCGTCACCAACATGTCGCCGCCGCGCGGCAGGACTAAGTGCGCGGCATCGGCCGCCGGCAGTTTCGACGCCGCCAACACCGGCAATGGCAGCACCCGCAGGATGGCGAGATTGATCATCACATACATGGCCGCGAGTAAGATCGTTCCGCCGATCAGTGCGCGCGGCAGCGTCAGGGTCGGCTGCGTGCTCTCCTCCGCCATGTAGATGGGTGAGTACCATCCGTCGTAGGTCACGAACACTGCGCGCAGAGCGGTCACGACGGCAGCCAGCATGCCGAACGACAGCAGCGGCAGCGCTGCGGCGGACGTCGCCGGCGGCGGCTCGCCGGCGGCGGCCACGGATGGCGCGACGAAACAGGCGACTACCAACACCATCATCATGAGACCGATGGTGAGACTGATGATGCGCGTCAGCGTGCTACCGATACGCAGGCCCGCCCAATGCATCACGGTGAAGATGCAAAGCGCGGCAATGGCGATGGCCCGCGGCCACTCCGCGCTCGCCGGCCACAGTGCGCCGATGAATACCGCCGCCGTCAGCGCGGCATAGGCGATGGCGGCGATCTGGTTCAGCCAGTCGCTCCAGCCCACCACGAACCCCACTCCGTTGCCGAAGGCGCGGCGCGCGTACAC
Source organism: Gammaproteobacteria bacterium (assembly GCA_025358615.1). Taxonomy (GTDB): domain Bacteria; phylum Pseudomonadota; class Gammaproteobacteria; order Steroidobacterales; family Steroidobacteraceae; genus Bog-1198. The sequence continues at coordinate 12,908 of JANYIY010000460.1, forward strand.
ATAGAAGCCGCCCGCCTCAGGCAGCATGGCGGACAATTCAGCCACCGCCATTGCGCCGAGCAGCGCATAGATGCCGCCCAGAATCCAAAACAGCACGATCAGCCGTGAGTCGCCCAGCGCCTGCGCCAGAGTACCCGGCAGCCGCAGAATGCCCACCCCCACGGTGCCGCCGAAGACCATCGCCACTCCGAAGCCGAGCCCCAAAATTCGCCGCAATGGGCGCGCTGGTTCATTCATTATTCGTATCGCTGGCGGGGCACGGCCGCCAGCTTGCGCGAGAGCCACGTTGATCGCAAGCGCTAAGCCCGAGACCATGCAGCGCATCGGCTATGCGGTGGGAGCGGTCACCGTCGGCATCGCCGCCAATATGTCCGGACTCGCCGCAGGTATCTCAATCGCAGTCGCAAAGGCTGCCGCGTTCTGGGTGTTCGCCGCCTTCGTGCCGGTGCTCATCCTTGCCCTGATCTGCGCCTGGACTTTCACTTGGGAGGTCCACCTCTCCCCGCTCTCGCGGACTGATTGATCGCGCCAGCGCCGCGCTCGTCGCCGCGCGCCAATTCTCGATCATGCGGCCATACACCTCCGGCGATAAGAAATGTTGCACGAAGGCCTGCGCCTGCGCGTCCAGCGCCGTCAAGGTGTAAGTCACGCTCACATCCGTTCCGCCGGCCGGCGGTTCGGTGCAAACGACGTCGACCAGTCCGATATTGGAGCCATGCGCCAGACGCGCATAGCTCACCCGGCCTGCGGCGGGCCGGTAGTCGAGCACGATCCAAGTGGTCGTTCGAGCCTCGTGCTTGACGGTTTGAAATGCACTGCCGCGCCGCTCGGCGCCGCTCAACATGATGGGATCCCAGCCCGCGGCCCATGCGCGTTCGCCGCGCGCCGTGAACAGCGGCATGACCCTGGCGCGCGGCCCATCCAAGTGAAAGCTACGACTCTGACTGTGCGGTTCGGCCGGCATGGGGCACCTCCGAGTGATGTTTGGTACATTGGTACCAACGTACCATGAACTTAGGCGACTTCGCAAACTAAGGTGTCCGGCCGCCGCAAACCTGCGATCATTGCCGGCACGGCCTTTGAATTGAGGAATCCCCCATGACCGCAAAAAAAACCCTGTCGCATCCCGTGCCGCGCGAAGTCGAACGGATACAGACCGGCGTGCGGCTGGAAAAGCGCCTGCTCAAGGTGCTCAAAGGACTGGCGGAATACCTCGACCTGTCCTTGGGCGACCTGCTCGAAGGGATTGCCCTACACGCCTTGGAGAATAAGCCCCCCTTCAAGCGTCAGACACTGGAAAAGATCTCTCAGCTGCGCCGCGTATATAATTTCGACCTGGTCGCGGCGAACAGTCATCGGCTGCGCGAAACGGAGGGCGGTGGCGGATAATAGCGCCGCCCGATTCAATGGAACTGCATGTGCAATTAGCCACTCTCACCACCTTTCTGCTGGCCTTCGGTGCCTTGTTCTCCATCGTCAATCCGCTGTCGGGCGCGTTTATTTTCTTTGGCGCCACGCGCGAACTGGATCCGCGCGTGCGCGCGCAAGTATCGCGCTGGGTGGCGATCTACTCCTTTTGTATCGTCAGCATATCGCTGTACGTCGGCGCCTATGTGCTGGGTTTCTTCGGCGTCTCCATCCCGGTGCTGCGAGTTGCCGGCGGCATCGTCGTCGCCAGTGCCGGCTGGCGCATGCTGAACGAGCCGGACGCCACCGAACAGCGCCGTAGCGAGACTCCAAGCCCTCGCTCCATCGACGTTCCGGCCAGTCGCCTGGCCTTCTATCCGCTCACCATGCCGTTGACCACCGGTCCCGGCACCATCTCCGTGGCGATTTCCCTGGGCGCCAACCGCCCCCGCGGCTTTCATGCGTCTACGTTGGAATTCTTCATCGAGACGCTGGCCGCCGTGGCGCTGCTTTCAGCCCTGGTGTACCTCTTCTATCGAAACTCGGCTCGCATTGCCGGATGGATCGGCGCAACGGGAACTACCATCGTGGTTCGGCTGTCCGCCTTCCTGTTGTTCTGTATCGGCATTCAAGTCTTGTGGAATGGCGCGGCAGAGCTCTTGGGCTCCCTGCCACTCGGTATGCCCGGCGACCGTTAGGCCAACAAACGGGTATTGAAGACACGTGGAGATAGCATGAAGATCGGATTCGACCGCCGGCAATTCCTCGCCGGCAGCACGGGCGCCTTGTCGCTGACACTGCTGCCGCACGCCTTGTTTGCCACTCCCGTCCCCGCGGCCTCCGCCACCGCGGTCTCCCCGGGCAGCGCCGCGACACCGCCCGTGGCGCGCATCGACGTCGTACGCGACACCTACTTCGGCGAAACATTGAGCGACCCCTACCGCTGGATGGAGAACGACAAGGACCCCGAGTGGCTGCCGTTCCTGAAAGGTCAGAACGAGCACACCCGCGCCGTGCTCGATAAGCTCCCGACGCGCACTTCGCTGCTCAAGCGCATACAGCAGCTATCAGGCGACACCGTGGCCACCAGCCACGTGCAACGCGCCGGCGGCCTGCTCTTCTTCACCCAGCGACCCAAGGGCGCGGACAATTTCAAGCTGTTCGTACGCCAGGGCGAACACGGTCCCAACCGCGTACTGGTCGACCCCACTCTCGTCAGCGGCGTCGCAGGCCATGTCTCGCTCGACTGGTGGCGCGCCGCGCCCGACGGCCGGCATGTGGTCTACGGTCTGTCGAAGAACGGCAGCGAGGACTCCATGCTGCATATTCTCACCGTCGCCGACGGCGGACTGTTGACCGAGCAGATACCCAACACCCAGGATGCCAATCCGCAGTGGCTCGATGACAGCAGCGGCTTCTTCTACAACCAGCTGACCGGCGCAGTCGACACGCCGCAACGATTTCTCGACAGCCAGGCACGCTTCCACCGCCTGGGGTCGGACCCGAGCTCCGATCCCGTGCTCATGAAGCGCGGGCTGGTCGCCGGCATCGAGTACGAGAAGATCCAATCACCGAACATTCTCATCTACCACGGTGCCCGTCACGCCATCCTGCTGCTCAGCGATGTGCGCCCCGAAACGCGTGCCTACATCGCGCCGCTCGCCGACGTCATTGCCGGACGCGCGCAGTGGACTGCCGTCGCCGCTTTCGAGGACGAGATCACCGACATCGATCTGCATGGCGAAGACCTCTACCTGCTGGTCAACAAGGGCACGCCTCGCGGCCGTCTGATCAAGACCTCCGCCGCCGCCCCGAATCTCGCAACGGCCGCCGTAGTGATTCCGCAAGGACCCTTTGTTCTCGAAGGAACCGCGCGCGCCCGCGACGGCCTGTACCTGCAGATCATGGATGGCGGCATCAGCCGCCTGCAGCGCCTCGCGACTGACGGCAAAGTCACCGACATAGCGCTGCCCTTCGACGGCACCATCGGCTCGGTGTACACCGTCAGCAACGAGGATGGCGCCCTGCTTTCCATGACCGGCTGGCTGACTCCCGCAGGCATCTACTCGGTTGACCCCGCCGGCCGCATGCAAGACACCGGCGTCACCCCCAAGCCCGCCATCGACGTCAGCGCCTACGAAGCCAAGCGCTTCTTCGCCGCCGCCAAGGACGGCACGAAAATCCCGTACACACTGATTTACCGCAAGGGCTTAAAACTCAATGGCAGTACGCCCACCTGGATTTCCGCGTACGGATCGTACGGCTACCCTTACACGCCCGCCTTCGCCGGGCGAACCTTGGCGTTCGTCGACGCCGGCGGCATCGTCGGCTACGCCAATGTGCGCGGCGGCGGAGAATACGGCCGCGAATGGCATAAAGCCGGACAGCTCACCAGCAAACCGAACACCTGGCGCGATCTAATCGCGGTGTGCGAGGAGTTGTGCGCCAAGAAATACACCTCGCCGCAGCATCTGGCCATCGGCGGGCGCTCGGCGGGAGGCATCACCGTCGGTCGCGCGTTGACCGAACGGCCCGATCTGTTCGCCGCGGTCGTCGACGGCGTCGGCTGGTCGAATCCGCTGCGCTACATGGTGGAACAAAACGGCTATGGCGAGGAACCTGAATGGGGCGTCATCACCGAGGCTGCCGGCTATCGCGCACTGAAGAGCATCGACAGTTATCAGGCCGTAAAGGACGGCACGCCGTATCCCGCGGTGCTGCTCACCACCGGCGTCACCGATCCGCGCGTCGCTCCGTTCCACGTGGCGAAAATGACCGCCCGGCTGCAGGCCGCCACCAGCTCCGGCAAACCCGTGCTGCTGCGTGTCGACTACGACGCCGGCCATGGCATCGGTTCCACCCGATCTCAACAGGATCGCGAGGCCGCCGACACGTACGCGTTTCTGCTCTGGCAACTACGCGGATAATTGCCTGCGCCGCCGCCGTCGCTACCGCACGCCGCTAGCGCGCGCCTAGGTAAATCACACCTTCTTTCATCACCAGCACCGGGTGCTCAGTGGCGTGCATGTCGCTCAAGGGATTGCCGGCCACCGCCACGATGTCCGCATACTTGCCGACCGTCAGCGTTCCGGTCTGATCCGAGATCCCCAATAAGTCGGCGCCGTTTGCCGTACCCGCCATCAGCACCTGGGCCGGCGCCAGACCGTTCTTCGCCATCAGTGCGAACTCGCGCGCGTTCAAGCCATGCGGCTCCACCCCGGCATCCGTGCCCATGGCCATCGGCACGCCGATCTTCACCGCATGCTGGAACATCTGCTGGCTTTGCGCCGCAGCGGCGCGCGCCTTGACGGCGATCGCCGGCGGGAAAGTGTCGAGGTGCTCACCCACCCAGGCACCCGCGAACAGGGTGGCCACCAAGTACACATGCTTCTTCTTCATTTCAAGCAGCGTGTCATCCTGCAGGAAGCTGCCGTGCTCAATCGAATCCACTCCGGCAGCAATAGCCATCTTGGCGGCTCGATCCCCATGACAGTGCGCGGCGACCTTGCGGTTCCAGGCATGTGCTTCCGACACGATGGCGTTCATCTCTTCTTGTGTCAGCTGCACATTGTCTACGGGATCCGACAGCGACAGCACCCCGCCCGAGGGCATGAACTTGATGACGTCCGCGCCAAACTTGATCTGCAGGCGCACGGCGGCACGGCACTCGTCAGCGCCGTTGCACACGCCCTGCAGAGGTCCCGCCAACGTAATGCGCTGCGGTGGCACCGGATCCTGATCGGCATGTCCGCCGCTCGCTCCAACCGCATAGTTGGACACCAACATACGCGGGCCCGGAACCTCTCCTGCGTTGATGGCATTGCGCATGCTGAGCGCAATGTAGTCGGTGGACCCTAAGTCGCGCACCGTGGTGATTCCTGCCTCGAGTGTGGCCTTGGCGTAGTGCGCGCCATACAGCGCCTGCTCGGCGGGGAAGCGCATGACACCGTCGAACCAATCGTGGTACCAGTTCGGGCTGCCCTGCTGCGATAAGTGCACATGCGCGTCGATGAAGCCCGGCAACAGCGTCGCGTCCCCAAGATCGATGACCCGTGCGTTGTCGGGAATCTTCACGTCGCTGCCCACTGCCAGGATCTTGCTGCCCGACACCAGCACCACGCCCTGCTCCAGCATTTTGCCGGACACCGAATCGAACAAGTGTGCGGCTTTCAGCGCGATCGGGCGAGACGCGTTAGCAGCGGCATCCGCCAGAATGGGCTGCGCCAAACACTGCGCGGCAATCACCGCCGCTGCCAATACCCAGGAACTCATCTTCGTACGCCGTGTCATAATTCGCATCCCCTTCGATGTGGACGCGCAGAATAACTCAGCAGGCATCACCTCTGCTATCGAACCCGGCTATCGAACCCGATCTAATTCCGCCCGGTAGACGACGCCGCCCTTCATCACGAAGCCAACATGTTCGGTGACCTTGATGTCGCTGAGCGGATTGCCGGGCACGGCGACCAGATCCGCCAGCTTGCCGGCCTCGACCGTTCCGATGCGGTCCTGCCAATGAATGATTTCCGAATTGATACGCGTCGCCGACACCAGCGACGCCATTGGCTTCTCGCCCAATGCCACGCGCGTGCGAAACTCGCGTGCGTTGAGTCCGTGGGGAATGACGGGTGCGTCGGTCGCCAAGCCAATGGGCAGGCCGGCCGCCAAGGCGCGTCGGAACGCGCTTTCGGCCATGCTGCGAAGCTGTCGCATGCGCTCCATTTCCGCGGGCGGGATCACTGTCGCACGATTTTCATCGAGGTTCGCCGCCAGTAGCGCCAGCGTCGGCACGTAGTAAGTGTTGGGGTGCGACTTCAAGAGCGCGATCGCTTCATCATCGAGACCCGAACCATGGTCGATGGTGTGCACGCCGGCACGGATCGCCGCCTTGATACCCTCGGTACCATGCGCGTGCGCGGCCACATCGCGGCCCCAACGATTGGCTTCAACCACCGCGGCGCGAATTTCCTCGTCCGAATACTGCTGCGCGCCCGGCGGTATGCCCTTGGAGAGCACCGCCCCCGTCGTCAGGATCTTGATGAAGTCCGCGCCATTCTTGAAATTGGTGCGTACCGCCTTGGTGATTTCTTCCGGACCGTCGGCGAGATTTTGCACCAGAGGGACATGCACGTAGGGCGAGAACTGCAACGCATCGCCGGCCCCGCCGGTCGACGACACGTAGGCGCCCGCCACCAGCATGCGCGGCCCAGGCACGGCTCCCGCATCGATTGCATTGCGTAGCGCCACATCGGTATACGGCCAGTCAGGTCCCATGTCGCGTACCGTCGTAAAACCAGCCATCAAAGTCACCAGCGCCCAATGGGCTCCCCACAGCGCATCCTCGGCCGGAGTGGTCTTGACCAAGGCGTCTTCCCAATGAACATCGCTGCGTCCCGTGAGATGGGTATGCAAATCGATGAAGCCCGGTAGCAGTGTCGAGTCTCCGAGATTGATCTGGCGCGCACCAGGAGGCACGGGCAAGGACGAGCCGACCGCCGTGATCCGATCGCCCACCACTCGAACCATGGCCGGAGCCAATGGTTCCCCGCCTCGACCGTCGATGAGACGCGCCGCGCGAATAATAATGACGGCGGACCTCTCCTGCGCCGAACTGGGCCCGGCCGCAGCAGTGACCGTCGCTGCCACTACAGCCAGGAGAATCATGAAAATCTTCGCGAGCGGCACTGCGAGATGTCCCACAGGGGCAGGCAAGCGACGCGGCACGCGAAACAAGGTAGATAAATACATGATGATCCTTTGGTAACTCCCTGGCACCTGGATCTTAAGTCAATCCGGCAGAGTTGGCTTAGAACCCAACCCGCAGTACATTCTTTGTGCCGCACACCGTGTTACTCAGGAGCCACCGATGCATGCCAAGAAGTTTCGTATGGGCGTTTTATCCTTCAGCTGTGCCTTATTCTGTCTATTGGGTTCGGTGGTGATTGCCCACGAACCAGTGATCCCGGCAGGCATTAAGATCGCGGTGTTCGATTTCGAGCTCGAAGATATGAGCGCCGCCGCGGTGCTTCTCGGCCAAAACACCTCAAGCTCTGCCGCGCTGGATAAGGTCACTCAGACCGCTCGCAAGGAATTGGCCAAATCGGGTCGCTACGTGGTCATCGATTCCAGCCACGAGAGCGCGGGGATCGCAAAGGACACGGCGCTCAAGGACTGCGACGGCTGCGAAGCACCCCTCGCCTCGCAGCTGGGGGCCGATCAGTCGCTGCTCGGAGTCGTCAGGAGAGTGAGCCAGACTGACTACTATGTGCTGGTGCAGATTCGCGACGCACACACGGGAACGGTGATTGCACAGGAGGCGGCGAATTTTGCGGGCGGGGAAGAGGGTTGGGCGAGCGGCGTACGCATGCTGATCGATCACCAAGTACTGCCTGCCACCGCCAAGGTACCTGTCGCGGCGCCCGTCTGCAGGACCGCCGACGTCAATCCGGTGAGCGGGCAGGCCGAATGCGTAGATCCGCAGGGGACGCCCGTCGATCCCCCGCCGCGGCGCGAGGATCATTCGTAATTTCGGAGCCTCGGCAGCAGCGGCCGCGTTGTCGATCGACGGATTTTCATCAGAACTGATATTGGAATCGGGCTCGAACCGTGCGCGGCACACCCGAATGCACCACATAGTCAGCCACCGGCGATGGCTCATTCTTCAATCGCGACACATAGTAATATTCGATGTCGTTCCACCTCACATCGGCGACGTTAAAGATATCGATTGCAGCCAACCACTTCGATGCACGAAATCCGATTTGAGCATCCACAGTCGTATAGGCCGGCGACTTCGCGCTGTTGTCCTCCACCAGCGGTGACTCGCCGAAATGGCGTGCGCGCACTGCGCCAAACCAACCGGACTCGCGTTGTGCGGTCAACCCCGCGTCGAGCACGTTGGTGGGGCTGTTGGGAATATAGCGCCCGACGATCCCTATGTCCTCCGCGCAAGGGTGGCTCAGCGCAGCATCGCCGCAGCCTAAGTCATCCCGATCCGCGTTATGGTCGAAGCGTGCGCGCGTAAAAGCGGCGTTCAGATCCGCTGAGAGCCAACTATTGATGTGATACGTGTTGCCCAATTCGATGCCGGTCCGAGTGGTCGCGCCATTCGGTTGGGTAACTCCGGCATCACCGGAGAAAACCAACTCGGATTTCAACTTCAATTTGAACACGTCCACGCGGGCTTGCCATTTCGGCACGATACCGCTCGCCAAGCCGACCTCCGCGCTGCTGGCTCGGGTCAATGGGGATACAGCTCCCACATTGGGGTTCTCGCCGCTACGCGTAATGCCGCGCGCATCGTTACTGTGGAAGCCGCTCCCGGCATTTACGAATACCGTGGTCTTCGCCCAGGGGCCGAGCGTGAGTCCGAATTTGGGACTCAAGATCGAGGCACGCTTGTTGCCGGTGTTGCAGCCCAGCGGATCACTATTGATGTTGCAGCTGCCGTCCGGATTCAGCAACTTGTCCTTGACGTCAAAGTTGAATTGATCTTCGCGCAATCCAACTACGGTTTGCACATCATCGCGCCAACGCACCGTGTTTTCAACATAAGCGGCGCCGCTTGACTCCAAGACGCCCGCGTTTTGCGTGCGCATGGCAGCGGGTGCCGCGCTGATGGTTTGTCGTTGAAAGCTGGGAAACAGCCCGACATCGCGAATGTCGTCGATTCTCGCCTGCGCGCCTATCACGTTAGTCACGGGGAAGCCCACGATGCTCGTAAACCATGTCTGCGATGCTTTGAACCCATAGACGATTCGATCATCGTGCTGCAGCATTTGATCGCCTTCGATCGGATTCTTGAGAAAGTAGGTAAAGGTCGACCACAGATCGAGCTTGTACCTGATGACATACGCCGATATTTGCACCTGATCCGTGTCGCAACGCTTCACGCGACTGAACGACAGGCTGGAGCGGGTGGAAACGCCGCCGTCCGTCGGGTTTAAGCTGCCGAATCGGTCGATGATTCCGTCGGCGATGGCGTGTTGCGGCACCTGGTCGGTGGAGTTCCACTTGCCTGAGTAGGCCATCGCAGTGAAGGTAAAGTAATCGCGATCATCGCCGCGAAAATATCGAATGACACCATTCAGGCGGTTATAGTCATCCGGCACGTCGAAGGGTCCATCGTTGTGATACACCTCCCCGGCGACGATTATTGTGCCGCCGAGAAAACTGGTCGAGCCCATCAACAGGCCGCGCCGATATCCATCCTCGCCGAAGCCTAGGGTCGCACTGGTGGACACCGCGTTGACCAGTCCAACCCGCGCAGTGCCGGCGGTCGCAAAATCACCTTCATCCGCGTAGTAAGGGCCTTTTTTGTAGTGCAGATCACCGGCGAGCTCGGGGATCACGAAATTGAAGTCGGCATAGCCCTGGCCATGCGCGTGGCTCGGCATGTTGACCGGCATGTCGTCGACCTCGAGCGCAAGATCCGTGCCGTGATCCAGGTTAAATGCCCGCAGGAAGTACTGGTTCGCTTTGCCCTCCCCCGAGTGTTGCGTCACGATGAGACCGGGGATGTTTTCCAGGATCGCGGCAGGGCGCAGCAGGGGTTCGCCGGCTATTTGCGCCTGGCTGATATCGCCGGCGGAGGCGGCGGTCATATTGCTGACACCCGTCGCGACCACCGTAATGGTGTCGAGCGCCGGCGGCGCAACATCCGCCGTTTCGGTCGCTTGGACCGAAAGCGCCGCCAGAATTAGCGCCGCCGCCGTTCCGAATCTCACAAAGCCGTGGCGCGCAAATGCATAACTCATACATCCCCGGCAGCTTTGCTGATCCCTAGAAATAGTCTATTCGCGAGGCGTCGGCAAACAGATGCGCAATGTGGGAAGTTTCAGCCATGCATTTCGGATTGCAATTTCTTCAATGTCGAACCTTAGAGGCCCGCGTGCCGCGCACTGAGCCGCGTCGCTACAAATAATTATTCTTGTCCTGCATCCATCGGTCCCGCCGCAGCGAAATGAACTTGACCACAGCATCACACTCGGGAGTTTGGCCCTATGAATCGACAATCACAATGGTTGGCAGCCGCCGTTAGCGCGACTCTGCTACCTCTCACCGCGCTGGCCTCCAGCCATCGCGAAGCACCATTTATCACTACTCGCTCGAAGGTCGACGGCACCGACCTGTATCTATTTAACAGCTACGAGACCGGCCGCGCCGGCTACGTCACGATGATTGCAAGCTATCAGCCGTTCGAGAATCCGCAGGGCGGACCGAACTACTACACGATGGATCCGAGCGCGCTCTATGAGATCTCTATCGACAACACGGGTTCCGGCAAAGAAGCGCTGACATTTCAATTCCGCTTTACGACCGTGTCCAACGGATTAGCGGTGATGGCCGGTGCCAAGTCCATCCCGGTTCCGCTGGTGAATATCGGACCGGTCAGCGCCGGCAGCACTGCATCGCAAAATGTGGCGGAGCACTACACGCTGACGCTGGTCAAAGGCGATCGTCGTACCGGGGCAGCGCAGGCTATGACCGATGCCACCGATGGCAGCGCCACTTTCAGCAAGCCGCTCGACAACATCGGCGCGAAGTCCATCGCCGACTATCCGACTTACGCCGCGAGCTTCATCCATACGATCGTCATCCCGGGCTGCAGCATGCCGGGCCGCGTCTTTGTCGGTCAGCGGCAAGACGGCTTCGTCGTGAACTTGGGTGAAACGTTTGACCTCGTCAATATCAAATATCCCGTCACTGAGTTGGCCCCTGCCGGCACCAACGCACGACAACTCGCGCCCAACTCATTGGCTGGCTACAACGTCACCTCGATTGCATTGGAAGTCCCGGCTGCCTGCCTCACCGCCGGCACCGATCCGGTCATCGGCGCGTGGACCACGGCCAGTCTCCGTCAAGCATCCGTACTCAATTCCCAACCGCAAAGCGACAAGAGTGTCGGCAGCGTTGGTGCCACCGCCTCCCCCACCGGAACAGCAATCCAAGGCGGCGCCTGGACCCAGGTCTCGCGCCTAGGGATGCCGCTCGTCAATGAGCTCGTCATCGGCCTTCCCGATAAGGATCGCTTCAACGCGTCATCGCCGTCCGGCGATGCGCAGTTTGCAGACTACGTGACCAATCCCTCGCTTCCCGTGTTGTTGCAGACGTTGTTCGGCGGCGCGGGAGTGCTGGCTCCGAATGTCTATCCGCGAACCGATCTCGTCGCAGCATTTCTGACCGGTATCAAAGGCGTGAACCAGCCCAAGGCGGTCACCGCTGCCGAAGAATTGCGCCTGAATACCAGCACTGCGGTCACACCGATTGCCACCCAAAATGATTTGGGCGTCCTCGGCGGAGATCTGTCTGGATTCCCGAATGGTCGTCGCCCCATCGACGATGTCGTCGACATCGAGTTGCGGGTGGCCATGGGCGTACTGCTGTCGCCCTTCGACAAGAGTGCCGCTGATCCGGATCCGGCGTCGGATGCGTCACGGCAGTTGCACTACACCGATGGCGTAGAGCCCAATCCGGCGAACTATCTGCCCGCGTTTCCCTACTTGAATACACCGCTCGGCGGCTCACCCACCAGCGCAAACGACTAAGGGGTTACGATGAATCATAAATTACTCCTGTTTAGCGCGCTGGGACTGACTGCAGTGTTGGTCGCTGCCTGTCATGGCCACGACCACGCGGCGAGCGCGGCCCCGCCGCCGCCGACATCGTTAGCTCTCAGCACGGCCGATGTACTGGCGCTAGCCCAGCATACCTCCGAGAGCGACGCACCGTTCGCGGTCAACGGCGGCAAGGTGACGCTGAACGACACCAGCGAAACCAGCGCTCCCATTCCTGTCAGTAACTAGTGCGTTTGAGGGAACACATCAGCTCGGTGTTCCCAGGCCGGCGCCGAATTCGGCGCCGGCCCTTTTTTACGGCGCTGCTTTTCGCCTTGCACGTCTCCACAGCCTGCGCCACGCCATACATCCCCGCGCGCGACGCCCAAGTGTTGGCGGAGCTTCCTGCCGGCGCGCGACACGCCGGCGCCCCCTCGCGGCAGCTGACCGCCAACCGCCTGGACATCGCCCTGCCGCTCGCGCAGTTTTATATTTCCCGGGCGAGGGCCACCGGTGACCTGCGCTTCTTGGGCTACGCCGAAGCGGTTCTTGCGCCATGGATGAGTCAGCCTGCGGTTGTCCCCCAAGTTTTGGTACTGCACGCCACCATCCTGCAAAGCCGGCATTCCTTCGATGCCTCACTGATAGAACTCGACCGGGCGCTCAAAATGCGTCCCGACGATGCGCAAAGTTGGCTTACTCGAGCGACCGTTTTGCGGGTACTCGGGCGTTACGCAGAAGCCCTGACCTCCTGCGAGCATCTCGCGGTTGCCGCCGATCCGGCGATTGCGACCCTGTGCAGGCAAAGCGTGCTCGGTTTGATGGGCCAGCTAACTAGCGCATACGCGGCAATCGCCGCCCTGTCACCGAAAGAAATGCCGCCCGAGGCCCGCGCCTGGCGCTATTCGGAACTCGGAGAAATGGCCGAGCGACTGGCCGACGACGCAGCCGCCGAACACTGGTTGCGCGAGGGCCTGGCGCTGGCGCCTCAGGATTTCTACATGCGCTTGGCATATGCCGATCTCTTGCTGCGCCAGCAACGCGCTGCCGAGGCATTGCAGTTACTGGCCGGCTACGAATCCATGGAACCCATGCTGCTTCGCGTCGCCATCGCGCATCGGCAGTTGCAGGACGGTGCGAGCGTACAGGCCGAAGCGCTGTTGTCCAGCGCCTTCGATGTCGAACAGCGGCGCAGCGACGTCGTGCATCGCCGAGAACAAGCGCGATTCCTGCTCGATGTCGATCAGCAGCCGGCGGCGGCGCTGGCGGCGGCCGAGGAGAACTGGAAAGTACAACGCGAACCCGACGATATATTGATCCTGCTGCGCTCGGCGCAGGCCGCCCACCAGGCGCCGGCAGCCGCACCCGCTCTGCAATTTCTGCAAACGACCGGCCTCGAGGACTCGCGATTAGCGCCGTACCGGGACGCGACATGAACGTCCCACGTTGCATCGTCGCCGCCCTCATGAGCTGTTCATTCAGCGCCGCGGCGCACGCCCATATCGCCAGCAGCGGCTTCCTGGTCGCGAACGTCGCCGGCGCAGACGTCACCGGCTCCATCGAAATTGCGGTGCTCGACGTTGAACTGGCCGTTGGGGTGGATGCGAACCGCGACAACCAGATCACCTGGCGCGAGCTGAGCGACGGCGCGCCGCAGTTGGCGCGCTATTTGTCGGAACATCTCGCGTTCACCGCCCAGGACGGTGGTCTTGGCGTTGCTTGTCGGCTGTCCTTCCAGGCCATGCAAGTAAATGATCGGGTGGACGGCAGCTATGCTTGGTTGCCGTTTACGGCACAGTGCCCGCTGGCGGTTCGCGATCTGGGGATCGACTATAGCGTCATGGCCGGCCTCGACCCGTCACATCGCGGCCTGCTCACACTGACCGCGGGCCGCGTCGTGCAGACCGCCGTGCTCGGCGGCGCGGCAGAACACGCCACCTTTTCGGTCTTTGCACCGTCTCGCTGGCGCGCCTTTGTTGACTACTTCCACGCCGGCATCTGGCATATCTGGAGCGGCATCGACCACCTGCTGTTCCTTCTGTCCTTGCTGCTGCCCGCCGTGCTGTTGCGCAATGGTGGTCGCTGGGAGCCTGTTCCCGAGGCGCGCCCCGCGCTGATCAGTATCTTTAAAGTGGTGACAGCCTTTACTCTGGCGCACTCGCTAACGCTGACTTTGGCCGCGTTGGATATCGTTCGCCTGCCGAGCCGGCTCACCGAATCTATCATCGCCGCCTCCATCATCGTGGCAGCGCTCAACAATATATTTCCGCTGGTCACCGAGAGCCGCGCGCGCATCGCCTTTGCATTCGGCCTGTTGCACGGATTCGGTTTCGCGTCCGTACTCGCCGACATGGGGCTGCCGCACGGCGCCCGTCTGATCTCTCTGCTGGCATTCAACGTCGGAATCGAGACCGGTCAAATGGCTGTGGTACTCGCCGTCATGCCCATCATCTATGCGCTGCGCGCGGGCGCCTTCTATCGGCGCGCCGTCATGCCGTGGGGTTCGGCGGCGATCGCCGCGCTGGCTCTCGTCTGGTTGGTGCAGCGCGCGGTATTGCCGGGCTGATTCTCCTTTCCGCGCCGGCGCTGCTGCTAGCTGCGTCGGCGCAGGCCGGCTGGAATCAATACGACGCCGAGCAATTCAAAAATCCCATGCGCCACCAATGCCATGAGTGCCGCCGGGATGGCCCCCGTCAATATGGTGTGCACATCGTTCAAGGCAAGGCCCGACACAATGGGCGCGCCGTAGCCCCCCGCCCCCACCAAAGCGGCCAGAGTGGCGGTACCGATGCTGACGATGGTCGCCGTCTTGATGCCCGCGAGTAACGTCGGACTCGCCAGCGGCAGCACCACTCGAAACAGCACCTGCCGCCGGTTCAAGCCAAATGCCCGTGCATTTTCCAGATGGATCGGATTCACCGCGCGAATGCCGGTGAAGGTGTTGAGCACCACCGGCAGCAAGCTGTACAAGCAAAGCGCTGCCAGCGCAGGCTTCGTGCCCACTCCAAACACCGGAATGAGAAAGCACAGCAGCGCCAGCGACGGCACCGTCTGAATTATCGCGCTCGACAGCAGGATCGCCTGCCCGGTGGCGTGAAAACGTACGGCCGCGATCCCCAAGGGGATCCCCACCAGCACCGAAAACAGCAGCGACACACCGACCAGCCACAGATGCTCCCGCGTACGCCGCCCCACTTCCTGCCACCAGCCCTCCGAATTGCGCGCCTCCGAGCCGAGAAATTGCGCCGCGATCTTGTTGAAGGGGATCTTCTGAATGTCGGCCTGCGCATTCATGTCGAGCATGGCCGTTTCGCTGATGCGCCCTTCCAATGCCAACAGTGCCTGCCACTCGCGCGGATGCTCTGCGACAAAGGACTTGCTCGCCACCCACACCGCCTGATACACCGGAAAATAATTGTGGTCATCCTTGAGCAGACGCAGGTGCAGTTTCTTGATCTTCGCGTCCGTCGAGTACACATCGATCAAATCAACCGCGTTCTGATCGATGGCCTGGAAGCTCAAGGAATGCTCCATGCGGCTAACTTTCTGCGTATCGAAGGCCAGATGATAATTGTTCACCAAGCCCGGATAGCCATCCTTGCGATCCATGAACTCGTAGCTGAACGCCGCCCTGACTCCGGACTGAATGGGAATCAAGTCGCCGATGGTATGCAGCTGATGCTGCTCGGCAAAGCTCTCTTTCACCGCCAGCGCATAGGTGTCGTTGAAGCCCAGCGACCCGGAGATCGTCAGATCCAGTGCGCCCAACGCCGCGCGAATCTCGTCCAGCGACTTCAAGTCCGGCTTCTTGAGAATGGCCTCCGCCAGCGTCCCCGTGTAATCCGAATACACATCAATGGCGCCGCTCTTCAGCGCCTCGAATAGAATTCCCGTGCTGCCCATGCCGAGCTTGCGGGTCACCGGGACGGTCGACGACGCCTCGACGGTCTGCGCCGCAATCTCTCCCAGCACGTAGGCTTCGGTGAATATCTTGCCGCCGATCACGATGCTATCCCCGGCCGGCGCCGCGCCGGGCAGCAGCACCGTCAGCATGATTGTCACCGCACACGCCCCCGAATTGGCCCTTACCGAGGCCATCCCCTTCATCATCCTGCTCATGGCACGCAAGGCGCGCTTCATCGCACGTCACCCGCATCCGGAAGCGTTCGCTGCGCATTGATGAACTGCGTTACGAAGGGACTGGCAGGCCGCAGCAGTAAATCTCCGTAGGCTCCCGTCTGCACCATCCTCCCCTCGTGCAACATGGTGATTTGTTCCGCCAGAAACACGGCCTCGCCCAGATCGTGCGTAACCAACAGCACCGTCTTGTTCAGCCGTTGGAAAATGGATTTCAACTCCTGCTGCAGGCTGCTGCGAATCAGCGGATCCAACGCGGCCATTGGCTCATCCAGCAACATCACCGCCGGATCCATCATGGCGGCGCGCATGATGGCCACGCGCTGCTTCTGGCCGCCGCTCATTTCGCGCGGAAAGCGCCCAAGAATCTCCGCGTCCAAGTCCACTATCTTACGCAGCTCTTCCACGCGCTCATCGATTTTCGATTTCCCCCATCCGCGCAGCTTGGCGATCAAGGCCACGTTATTCCTTGCCGTGATATGCGGGAACAGTCCGCCGTCCTGCGGTACATAACCGATCCGGTCCGCCCATTCCACCGGCGTGAACGACAACAGCGCATGGCCATTGATCTTGACGTAGCCTTTGTCGAAGGGGATGAGGCCGAGCGTAATGCGCAGCAGCGTGGTCTTTCCCGAACCGCTCGAACCGATCAAGGCATGCGTGGCGCCCTTCGGCACCATCAGGTTCACGTCGACGAGAACCGCCCTGTCCTCGAAGGTTTTGTAGATGTTCTGCAATTCCAGCATGACGATTCCTGATCGGCGCCCGCAACCTAGCGGTTTCAGTTGAACTGCTAGCGTAACCCGGCTATACGATTGAGTCGCGCTCATTGCATGCGCGCAGGAAGTATTGTAAATCTGACAATCGCACGATAGGGGAAACGCATGGATTTGGGAATTCGCGGACGCACGGCCATCGTCTGCGCATCGAGCCAGGGACTGGGCAAGGCCTGCGCTCGAGCGCTCGCCGAAGCCGGAGTCTCAGTCGTAATTAACGGGCGCAACCGAACGCTGCTCGATCAAACCGCCGCAGAAATTCGCCGGGCCACGGGCGCTGAGGTGACTGCCGTGGTCGCCGATGTCTCCACCCTGGAAGGGCAAGCGGCCTTGCTTGCCGCCTGCCCCGCACCCGACATCTTGATCAATAACAACGGCGGCCCGCCGTTTCGCGACTTTCGCGAACTGGATCGGCAAGCCATGCTCGCCGGCGTCACCATGAACATGATCACGCCCATCGAACTCATTCAAAAAGTCGTCGAGCCCATGGCCGCCCGCGGCTTCGGCCGCATCGTGAACATCACCTCCATCAGCGTGAAGATGCCGGTTGCCGGCCTCGATCTGTCGAGCGCGGCGCGCGCCGGCCTCACCGCCTTCCTCGCCGGAGTAGCGCGCAAGATCGCCGACAAGAACATCACCATCAATAATCTGTTGCCGGGAAACTTCGATACCCAGCGCCTGCGCAATGGCTTCACAGTCGCGGCCAAACAAACGGGGCAGCCGGAATCGGTGGTGGCCGCCCAGGCCATGGCGGAGATCCCCGCCAAGCGTTTCGGCACACTCGCCGAGTTCGGTCAAACCTGCGCCTTTCTGTGCAGCGTCCATGCCGCGTACATTACCGGTCAGAATATTCTATTGGATGGCGGAGCCTACCCCGCCGCTTTTTGAGGAGCAGCCATGTCGAGTGAAAGGAATCACCGCGTCGTTGGTTCGCGAACCAAGCGCATCACCGCCGGCGCCATCGCCCGCGCCGCGCTCGCCGGCATCCTGACAACCGCCGCTGCGGCCGCGCCGGCGGCCGGCGACCCGGGCGCGCCCGCCACCGCGCAACGCCCCGTCACCGATACCTACCACGGTGTGCGCGTCTCCGATGCGTATCGCTGGCTGGAAGACTCCTCGAGTCAGGAGGTCCGCGACTGGAGCGCGGCGCAGAATAAGCGCACTCGCGGCTACCTCGACTCCCTGCCGCAACGCCGGCCCATCTATAACCAACTGCTGCGCCAGATTTCCGCCACCTCGAGTTCCTACTACCGCCTGTACGCCGTCGGCGCACAGGTGTTCGCTTTCTACAGCGAGCCACCCAAGCAGCAGCCCATGATCGGCCTGCTCACCAACGCAGCGGATCCTGCGCTCACCCGCGTCATCGTCGATCCGAACACCATCAATCCCAGGGGCACTACGGCCATCGATTGGTTCGTGCCCTCGCCGGACGGCAAGCTCGTCGCCGCGTCGCTATCGGACAACGGCAGCGAAGATGGCGCTCTGCATTTATTCGACGTGGCGACCGGCAAGGAGATCGTGCCGCCAATTTTGCGTGTGCAGTACCCGACCGGCGGGGGCAGTCTTGCCTGGCGCGCCGACAGCAAGGGCTTTTGGTACACGAGCTATCCCGGACCCGACCGGCCCGCCTACGAGCAGCACTTCTTTCAACAGGTGTACTTCCACCGGTTGGGCGACGCTGTAGAAAAAGATGTCTATGTCATGGGCAAGGGCCTGCCCAAGGTCGCCGAAATCGCCTTGGAGAATCGATTCAATGCCAAATTCGTGGTGGCATCCGTCGCGAATGGCGACGGCGGCGAATTCGCGCACTACCTCATCGACCCCAACGGCACCGTCCGGCAAATCACAAAATTTCAGGACCAGATTGTCGCCGCTACCGCGGGCCCGGACGGCGCGCTGTACTTGATATCGCGCAACAACGCACCGCACGGCAAGCTGCTTAAGCTCGCTCCCGGGGTCGTGGATCTAAGCCAGGCCAGCCAGCTGGTCGCGGAGTCCGACGCCGTCATGCTGAGCGCCGGTCAGGCGGGCGGCGACCCCATCGCGCTGACGGCGAAGGCCATCTACGTGCGGGAACTCGTCGGCGGTCCATCTCGCGTCGCCGTTTATGATCACGCCGGCAAACCTCGCGGCATGCTGCCGCTGCCCGACTTGGCATCGGTCGAGGAGGTCGAGCCCTTGAGCGATGGCACACTTCTGTATTCCATCGAGACTTATCTGCGGCCGCCTTATTTCTCCCGCTACGACGAATCCGTCCTGCGCAGCTCCGACACCAAGCTGGTGCAGACCAGTCCCGTGTCCTTCGCCGACGCCGAAGTGGTACGGGAAATCGTCACCTCCAAGGACGGCACGTCGATCCCGATCAATATCGTTCGCCGTACCAGCGCCAAGCTCTCCGGCGCCAACCCGGTGCTGTTGAACGGCTACGGCGGCTACGCCATCAGCCTCACTCCGCAATTTCTCGGCGCCTCCACCCGGCTGTGGCTCGACGGCGGCGGCATCTACGTCATCGCCAACCTGCGCGGCGGTGGCGAGTTCGGCGAGGCTTGGCACCAGCAAGGCGCGCTCACACACAAGCAAAATGTATTTGATGATTTCATCGCGGCGGCCGAATACCTGATTGCCCATCACTATACAAACCGCGACCATCTCGCCATCATCGGCGGCAGCAACGGCGGTTTGCTCATGGGCGCCGCCTTCACTCAGCATCCCGAATTGTTTCGTGCCGTCGTCTCACGAGTCGGCATCTACGACATGCTGCGCGTCGAGCGCGATCCGAACGGCCTGTTCAACACCACCGAATTCGGCTCCGTCAAAGACCCCGAGCTATTTAAGGCTCTGTACGCCTATTCCCCCTACCACCACGTGACCGATGGCACTGCCTATCCGGCCATTTTCATGGCCACCGGCGAAACCGACGGCCGCGTCAATCCCGCGCACTCCCGTAAAATGATCGCGCGGCTGCAGGCGGCAACGAACTTGGGAAGGCCCATTTATCTCAGCATCAACTCGCACGCCGGCCACGGCATCGGCAGTTCGCTATCCATCCGCGTCAATCAATCCGCCGACACTTACAGCTTTCTGTTCGATCAGCTCGGCATGCATCTCGCGCAGTGAGTCATGGCACCCGCTACAGCGCAGCCATCTCTTCCGCAGTGAGCATCCGCCACTGACCCTTGCCCAGTGCGCCCAAGGCAAGCGAACCGATCGCCACGCGCACCAAGCGCAAAACCGACACATCGAAGGCCTCGAGCAGCCGGCGAATCTGCCGATTGCGGCCCTCCTCCAGCACGATCTCGAGCCAGGCGTTCTTCTCCCCCATCCGTAATGAGCGCGCCGACTTCACCGCCAGGCGTTCGCCCTGTCCCGCGATGCCCTGCTCGAGACTCGTCAGTAACCCGGCGTCCGGCAATCGATTCACTTGTACGTGATAGGTCTTCGGCGGCCCGGTCCTGGGATCCGCGATGCGCGCGGCCCACAGCGAATCATTGCTGAACAGCAGCAAGCCCTCGCTCGCCTTATCCAGCCGCCCGATCGGCGCCAGCCACGGCAGCTCCGCCCCCGCGAAGCAGCTGTACACCGTCGCGCGGCCGCGCTCATCTTTGGTCGTCGTCACCAAGCCACGCGGTTTGTTCAGCATCAGCGCCACAGGGGCCGGCGCCTCCGTCTCCCGGCCATCAATCGCGATTCGGTCCACACCCTGGCGCACCGCATGCTCAGCGTCGCGCACCACGCGGCCGTTGACGCGGACCCGCCCCTCGCTCACCCAGGCAGCCGCCTCCGTGCGCGAGCCTAGGCCCAGCTTTGAAATAACCCGCGCCACACCGTGACTCGGCGCCTTCGCTGCGGTGGACGACGGCTTACCTTTCATGTGACGCTACGCCTAAGAGGCATCTCGAGGGTCAATTGGATGCACCCCCCGCCGTCTTCGCCACCGCCACCGTGATGCCGGCGGCGATGACATTGCCGCAGGTCCCGATCAGAATCGGCAGCGTGTAGCTATGGCTTACGTCAAAGGCAAAGCCTGCCGCGCTCGGGCCAAGTAAGGTGCCGAGCGCCACGCTGGTGTACAGAATTCCTATGATGCCGCTCACATTGCGCCCGCCGAAGTAGTCCATCACCAAGGCGGGCAGCACAGCCACGAAGCCGCCATAAACCACGCCATAGGCCAGCGCGAACAACGCCATGCCCCAGAACGCCGTCGCAAATATCCAGCTCAGCAACACCAGTGCCATCCCGGCGAACATCAGCACCAAGGTGCCGACTCCAATCCCGCTCACCGCCAGGCCCGAAGCAAATCCGCGGCGCTTGACGAACCAACGCTGCACCACGGCGACCGCAGGAACATAGGAGCATCCCACTCCCAATCCCATCCCCAGTCCGTAGGCCACGTACACCTGCTGCAACGTGTGCGCCATGCCTGCGCAGCACAGGCCGAGACCCACCATCACCATGCCCACAATGCTGAGCCGGCGTGCGCCGAAGCGATCCGCCAGCGGCCCCGTCAAAATTCCCAGTCCAAAGTACAGAAAGCCGGCCAGCGAGAACACCAGCGACACCGAGCCGCGCGACGCCGCGAATTCCCGCTGCAGCGACCCGACGAAGGCGCTGAAGGTGTACGCGCTGCCGAAACCGACGAAGGTGACGGCAAAGGCGGCGGCCACCACGAACCAGCCGTAGAACGGGCGCGGCGGCATCACTCTCATACTCGCTTTCCTTAAGACAAAGCGGCCGGTGCGCCCGCCGTTACATTATTAGGATAAGCGCGGGCAGCGGCAAATAGTACAATTCGCCCATGACACACCCTGATACCCGCACCGCCCTGCAACTCCGCTCACTGGTCACCAGCAGCGGCGATCTCGAAGTATCGCTGACGCAGGTGCCGATCCCGCTTCCCGCCGACAACGAAGTGCTGGTCCGCGTCGAGGCAGCTCCCATCAATCCGTCGGATCTCGGTCTGCTGTTTGCCGGCGCCGATATGCAAAAAGCGGCGCAGCGCGGTACCACGAATGACCCGAAGGTAGTGGCGCGTGTTCCCGAGGGAGCGCTCAGGGGCATGACCGCCCGCTTCGGCATCTCCATGCCGGTGGGCAACGAAGGTGCCGGGGTGGTGGTCGAGACCGGTTCCTCCGCAGCCGCGAAAGCCCTCAAGGGCAAGACCGTCGCCGTGCTCGGCGGCGCCATGTATTCACAGTTCCGCAGCGTTCCGGTGGAACAATGTCTGCTGCTGCCGGCCGGCGCGACAGCCGCCGAGGGCGCCTCTTCCTTCGTCAATCCACTCACCGCTCTCGGCATGGTCGAGACTATGCGCAGCGAAGGCCACCAGGCCTTGGTGCACACCGCGGCCGCGTCCAACTTGGGGCAAATGCTCAACCGCATCTGCCTTAAGGACCAAATCGCTCTGGTGAACATCGTGCGCAGCCCATCCCAGGCGCAGCTGCTGCGCTCCATCGGCGCCACCTACGTCTGCGATTCGAGCGCCGCCAGCTTCACGCAGGATTTGATCGGCGCCCTGACCGCGACCGGCGCCACTCTGGCCTTCGACGCCATCGGCGGCGGCAAACTCGCCGGCCAAATTCTGACCTGCATGGAGGTGGCGCTCAACACCAAGGCCACGCCGTACAGCCGCTACGGCTCGCCAATTCACAAGCAGGTATACGTCTACGGCGGCCTCGGGATGGGTCCCATTGAACTCAACCGCAATTTCGGCTTTGCCTGGGGTGTAGGCGGTTGGCTGCTCACCCCCTTCCTGCAAAAAATCGGGCCTGCCGCAACCCAGCGCCTCAAGGAACGCGTCGCCGCCGAGCTCAAAACCACCTTCGCCAGCCATTACGCCGGCGAGGTGTCGCTCACCGAAGCGTTGGACCTGCAAGCCATCGGCGTCTACAGCAAGGCCGCGACCGGACATAAGTACCTGATTAACCCCAACAAGGGCATCCCTTAAGCGCAACAACGTCCCACGCTGAGGGAACCTCCCGAATCCCTTAAACTCCAAGGGATTCGCCCCCCCCGCTGCGGACGGCGCCAATCTGTTACAGAGGATTTTCGGCTCATGATTCAAAAACCTGCGGCCTACCAGGACCCTCGCCCCATGCCGGTCGAGTCCGACGCCGCCATGCCCGCCGCGCGCGAGAACGTGCTGGACAATTCCACCTGGATCGCGCCGCTGCAGGCAGAAATGGCGCGGGTCATCGTCGGCCAGAAAC
>JANYIY010000483.1 GCA_025358615.1 Gammaproteobacteria bacterium
CGCCTGTTCCCAGGTCAACGTCGGTTCGAGCGCGACCCTGCGATCGGCCAACAGCACATAGCGCTCGTCAAACAAGTGCAACTTCTCAAAGCCCTCGATCACCGTATCGTCCAGGTAAGTCAGGCCGAGATCGAGTTCGAAGCGATCCAGGTCAGCGACGATGGCATCAGCGGTCAGCGATGACAGCGTGTAGTGAATATTGGGATAGGCCGCGAAGCATGGACCTGTCAAGAAGGCGGCGACGGTCATGGTCGTCGGTATCGCGCCGCGCCGCAGTGTACCACTCATCGTGGATTTCGCGACGGCTGCGTCCTCGCGCATATAGGACAGCGACGCCAGCGTCTGCTGCGCCCACGCCAACACTCGTTCGCCTTCGGCGGTCAGGCCCAGGTAGCGTCGCCCCCGCTGCACGATCATGACGCCGAGTTCCTTCTCCAAGCTGCGGATGGCCGACGACAGCGCCGGCTGCGACACATGGCAAATCTCGGCCGCCTTCGCGAAATGCTTTTCGCGGGCGAGGGTGACGAGATATTCGAGCTGGCGGATGAACATGGCGGGCGCGCACAGATTGCTCGAAATGCCGCACGCCGTAAAGCGCCCGATTCTTGCCCAATGGCGGCGCAGCGATTAGATTGTGCCACTGCCGAGGCCACCCCTTAAGCTTGAGGAGAAATTGATGTCCGTGCCCCTCGAAATGGCCGTGGTTGAAATCGCAGCGCCGGGCGGACCGGAACAGCTGAAACTTGGCGCAAGGCCGGTGCCTCGGCCCGGCGATGAGGAAGTGCTGGTGCGCGTGGCCGCCGCCGGCGTCAACCGGCCGGACGTCATGCAGCGCCAGGGCCGCTACCCGCCTCCGCCGGGTGCTTCGGATTTGCCGGGCCTGGAAATCGCCGGAGAAATCGTCGCCCTGGGAGCCAAGGTCTCCACCCTGTCGATCGGTGACCAGGTCACGGCCTTGTTGCCGGGAGGCGGCTACGCAGCCTATGCGGTAGCCGCCGCACCGCTATGCCTGCCCGTTCCGACGGGCATTAGCATGGTCGAAGCGGCCGCCATTCCCGAGACCTTCTTTACGGTGTGGACCAATCTTTTCGATCGCGGCCGCTGTCAGGCGGGCGACACGGTGCTGATTCATGGCGGCACCAGCGGCATCGGCACCACCGCCATCCAACTGGCCAGCGCGTGGGGCGCGCGCGCGTTCGCCACCGCAGGATCCGATGCCAAGGCTCGCGCCTGCGAGCGGCTCGGTGCGGTCAGAGGAATCAACTACCACACAGAGGACTTCGTCGAAGTACTGCGCAGCGTCACCGACGGCAGAGGTGTCGATGTGATCTTGGACATGGTGGCCGGCAGCTACGTCGCACGCAACCTGGACATCGCGGCGCTTGAGGGGCGAATCGTCGTGATCTCGCTGCTGGGCGGAGCGCGGGCGGAGGTGAATTTCGGGCTGGTGCTCAGCAAGCGGCTCACCATCACCGGCTCGACGCTGCGCGCTCGAACCGTTGCGCAGAAAGCCGCCGTGGCAGCCGCCGTCCGCGAGAACGTCTGGCCGCTGCTGGCCGCAGGCCGGGTGCGTCCGGTCATTCACGCCACATTTCCGTTGGCTGAGGCCGGCGCAGCACACCGCTTGATGGAGACATCGAATCACATCGGGAAAATAGTCCTGACGATCTAGAAAAAGCATGCCGCAGACGGACAAGTGGGCGTCGCTCCGATGCATTCAAGGCGCGTAGGTTAGGTGATATAGTTCTTCAAGAAATCATCCCTCGGCCGAAGCTTCGACGCCGGCCGGGTCCAGCATGCGACATATCGTCGCCAACACCGGGAGTACTTAGTGAGTTCCGACATCGGGATCGCCCAGAATGCAACCATGAAACCCATCGGCGAGATTGCCGCTCGCTTGGGTATCCCGGCTGCCAGCATTGAAAATTACGGCCACTTCAAAGCGAAGATTGCGCTCGATTACATCGACAGCCTGAAGGACAAGCCTAACGGCAAGCTCATTCTGGTCACGGCCTTGAGCCCCACGCCCGCGGGCGAAGGCAAGACCACGACCACCGTGGGTCTTGGCGACGCGCTGAACAAGATCGGCAAGCAAGCGGTGATCTGTCTGCGCGAGCCGAGCTTGGGTCCGGTGTTCGGCATGAAGGGCGGCGCAGCCGGCGGCGGTTACGCCCAGGTCGTGCCCATGGAAGACATCAACCTGCATTTCACCGGGGATTTCAGCGCGATCGGCCTGGCGCACAACCTGCTGTCTGCGTTGATCGACAACCATATCCACCACGGCAATGAATTGGGTTTCGACGTCCGGCGCATTGCCTGGAAGCGCGTAATCGACATGAATGACCGCGCGTTGCGCGACATCACCGTCGGCTTGGGCGGTCCCGGCAATGGCTTTCCGCGCCAGGACGGCTTCGACATCGTGGTGGCCTCCGAAGTGATGGCCATTTTCTGCCTGGCGAACAGCCTGGTCGACCTCAAGGAACGGCTCGGCAACATCGTCGTGGGTTACCGCCGCGACCTGACGCCCATTCACGCTCGCGACCTCAAGGCGCAGGGCGCCATGACGGTGCTGCTCAAGGAAGCTTTGAAGCCCAACCTGGTGCAGACACTGGAGAACAATCCGGCCTTCATCCATGGCGGTCCATTTGCCAACATCGCGCACGGCTGCAATTCGGTGCTCGCGACCACGACGGCATTGAAACTGGCCGACTATGTGGTGACGGAAGCAGGCTTCGGCGCCGACCTGGGCGCAGAGAAATTCATCGACATCAAGTGCCGCAAGTCCGGACTGCGCCCGGCGGCGGTCGTCATCGTCGCCACCGTGCGTGCGCTGAAATTTCACGGCGGCGCCGATCTCAAGGAGATCAACAAGGAAAATCTCGCGGCGCTGGAAAAGGGCATCGCGAATCTCGAGCGGCACGTCAGCAATGTGCGCAATCAATACGGCCTGCCGTGCGTGGTGTCGGTGAATCATTTCACCGCCGATACCGACGCCGAGCACACGCTGCTCGCGAAGAAAATGGCGTCGCTCGATGTACCGTTGGTGCTCGCACGCCACTGGGCCGAGGGCGGCGCCGGCGCGACCGACCTTGCTCGCAAGGTCGTGGAGATTGCCGACAAGGGCGGTCCTAACTTCCGTTTCGTTTACGACGAGAAACAGACGCTGTGGGACAAGGTGAAGACCATTGCCACGAAAGTCTACGGCGCCTCGGACATTTCGGGCGACTCTAAGATTCGTGCGCGCTTCGACGAACTGCAGAAAACCTACGGGCATTACCCGGTGTGCATCGCCAAGACCCAGTACTCCTTCTCGACCGACCCAAGCCTGCGTGGCGCGCCGAGCGGACATATGGTCAACATCCGCGAGGTGCGGCTTGCCGCCGGCGCGGAGTTCATCGTGGTCGTGTGCGGCGACGTCATGACCATGCCCGGACTGCCGAAGGTACCCTCCGCGGACAAGATCGACATCGACGCACAGGGACGCGTAGTCGGCCTGTTCTAGCGCAGTCTAGAGTTATTAGCTGGGCGTCACTCGCCCAGGATTGCGCCGACGGCAATCCCGGCCTCGGCGCACACCTGCGGCGCGCCCAGCTTCTTGCCGCCGTCGTAGCGCAACTTGAATATCTCAATCTGCCCGCCCTGCGCGCTCACAAACACGCTCTGCTCTGCGATGGACGTGACCGCGCCGAGGCCGGCTTTGGCTTGCGTGAAGGTTCGCGCTGGATGCTTGCGCGCCGCGTGAAGTTGCAGCTTCTTGCCTTTGAACTGGGTCCATGCGCCAGGGGCCGGGTCGCAGCCGCGGACCAGGTTGTAGACCAAGTCGACATGATTGTGCCAATTGATACGTGCCTCTGCCTCGCGGCACCAGCCCTCGTAGCTCGCTTGCGATTCGTCCTGATCCAAGGCTGCGGCAACCCCGTTCACGACCAGATCCGCCGCTTCCAGAAGAGCGGCGACCCCCATCGGGAACAGGCGATCGAAATACACGCTGCCGAGCGAGTCGTCGGGAGCGATTGCGGTCTCCTTTTGCAGAATGACAGGACCCTCGTCGAGACCGTCGGTGGGCCGAAATATGCTAAGTCCGGTGCGCGTCTCGCCGCGGATGATGGGCCAGTTGATCGAACTGGGACCCCGGTAGCGCGGCAGCAGCGACGGATGGAACTGAATCATGCCGTGGCGCGGGATGGTGACGAACTCCTGGGGTGCGAATTGCAGAACGTAAGCCATGACCCCAATGTCGATGTCGAGCGCTCTCAAGGTCCGATGCGCGTCCGCTATCTTGAGGGAGCCAAACTGGTGAACCGGGATTTGCTGCTGCTCCGCCGCCTGCCGTAATGGATCGGCGGCCGCGGCCGGCTTGTCAGGGGCGCAGAACACTGCGGCAACCTGGTCGCTCCGCGCCAAAAAGGCATCCAGAACCGCTTTGCCGAAATCGCTCTGTCCTACGATGGCAATTCGCATGGTCGTCTCCCCGCCCAAATTGTCCATGATATCTCATATATCTACAATCGAAATGTCGCGGTAGAATAAAATCAAACAATCAAAGGAGCACCCATGGCAGGCCGCAATTTTCTGTTCGTTCCCGGACCCACCAACGTGCCCGATCGGGTGTTACGCGCCATGACGGTCGCGATGGAAGACCATCGCTCGCCCGTTTTCCCCGAACTGTCCCGGGCCTGTTTGAACGGCCTGAAGCCTGTGTTCAAAACAGTCTCCGGCAGCCCCTTCCTTTTTCCCTCCTCGGGCACCGGATGCTGGGAAGCCGCCCTGACCAACTGCCTGAATCCGGGTGACAAGGTTCTGGCATCCCGCTTCGGGCAGTTCAGCCACCTTTGGATGGACATGTGCACACGGCTCGGCTTCGACGTGGAGATTCTCGAGACTCCCTGGGGCGAAGGAGCTCCGATCGAGCGGTACTTGAGCTCGCTCGGCGCCGACGTTAAGCACAAGATCAAGGCCGTGCTGGTGTGCCAGAACGAGACTGCCACCGGAGTCACCAGCAGCGTCGCAGCCATACGTCAGGCGATGGACAGCGTGCAGCATCCCGCCCTCCTGTTCGTCGACGCAGTGAGCGCCCTCGCCAGCATCGACTTCCGTATGGACGAGTGGGGCGTGGACGTATGCGTCAGCGGCTCGCAGAAGGGATTGATGCTGCCCGCGGGACTGGGCGTAACCTGCGTCAGCCAAAAGGCCCTCGAAGCCGCCAAGAGCGCGACGTCGCGGCGCTGCTACTTCGACTATGGGGACATGGTCGCCGCCAATGCCTCGGGATATTTTCCTTACACTCCCTCGATACCGTTGCTATACGGGCTGCGCGAGGCGCTCGCCATGTTGGCGGAGGAAGGACTCGAGAACGTGTTCCAGCGTCACAGCTATCTCGCCGGCGGCGTGCGCGCCGCAGTATTCGACGGCTGGAAGCTCAAGCTATGCGCAACCGCTGCAAAATGGCACTCGGATACGGTCTCCGCCATCATGCTGCCGGAGGGCATCAACGGCGCGGAAGTCATTGCGCGCGCCTTCAAGCGCTACAATCTGGCATTGGGCGCCGGATTGTCCAAGGTCGCCGGCAAGTTGTTCCGCATCGGCCATCTGGGCGACCTAAACGAACTCATGCTGCTGGGCGCCATAGCGGGCTCGGAAATGGCCATGCTGGATGTCGGAGTCAGGCTCGAGCCCGGCAGCGGGGTGGCCGCCGCGCAAAACTATTGGCGCAGCCATGCTTCCGAACGCGAGGCGCGCAGTTCGGCCGCGGCGAAGTCCGGCATCGCTGCATGACCGCGCGCGTGGTGTTCCTGGACCGCGCCTCGCTCAAGGCCAAGGTGCGCAAGCCGGCCTTCGCGGGCGACTACATCGAGCACGAAAAAACCGCGCTGGGCGAGATCGTGCCGCGCCTTGCCGGCGCGGCGGTCGCCATCGTCAACAAAGTGCCCATGCGGGCGGAAACGCTGCGCCAACTGCCGGACCTCAAGATGATCGCGGTCGCGGCTACCGGCTATGATGTGGTGGACGTAGCGTACTGCAAGGAACACGGCATCGCGGTTGCCAACATCCGCAATTACGCGGTGCACACCGTGCCTGAGCACGCCTTCGCCATGATTTTGGCCCTGCGGCGCAATTTGCTCGCGTACCGGCAGGATGTCGAGAACGGCGTATGGAACACGTCCGATCAATTCTGTTTTTTTACGCACGATATCGGCGATCTGTACGGCAGCACGCTCGGCATCATCGGCGAGGGCGCGATTGGCCAGAGCACGGCGGCGATTGGGCGCGCCTTCGGCATGCGCGTGCTGTTCGCCGATCACCCGCCGCCCAAGGTGGCGGGAGTTACTTTCACGCCGCATGATGAGGTGCTGGCGCAGTCCGATGTCATTTCTCTGCACTGTCCGCTGCTGCCGTCGACGCGCAATCTGATTGACATCGGCGCCTTTCGCAAAATGAAGCGCAATGCCCTGCTCATCAACACGGCCCGCGGCGGTCTGGTGGACGAGGCGGCGCTGATTCAGGCCCTCGACGAGCGGCTGATCGCCGGCGCCGGCTTCGACGTGCTGACGGTCGAGCCGCCCAAGAACGGCCACCCGCTGCTCGATGTGCGTCGCCCGAATTTCATTCTCACGCCGCATATCGCCTGGGCCTCGGATGGAGCCATGCAGTTCCTGGCCGACCAATTGATCGACAATATCGAGCACTGGGCGGCCGGCAAGCCGCAGAACCTCGTCACTTGATCTGACGCGGCGGGCCACGCATGATCGCGATCCCATGAAAAAACTGCTCTATCAGTTCGATACGGACGCCCTGCCCTCGGTATTCGACAACGTCGTGGGCTACGACGGCGGCGCTGATCACATTACGGCCTACGGCGGCGTCAGTGCCAAGAATGTCGGCGGCCTGGTCGAGGGCGCGATCTTCACTCGGGGCCTCAAGGACAAGAAGAACACCGCGATTTTCATCGGCGGCGGCAACATGCTCGAGGGCGAAGTAGTGCTGGCCGCGGTGCGCAACAAGTTCTTCGCCAAATTCCGCGTGTCGGTGATGTTCGACTGCAACGGCTCCAATACCACAGCCGCCGCCACGGTGGCCTGGCTCGCGCACGGCCGCAACCTCGCCGGCAAGCGCGCCGTGGTGCTCGGCGGTTCAGGCCCGGTCGGGCAACGCGCAGCGGTACTGCTGGCCCGTGAAGGCGCGACCGTGGCCATCACCGGCCGCAGGCGCGACGTGGTCCAGTCTGCCTGCGACTTGATTCACGCGCGCTTCGGCATCGCGGTGGAGCCCATCGAAGCGCCGACCAATACGGAGCGCGGCGCCGCCATCGTGGGTGCACAGATAGTACTCGCCACGGGGGCCGCCGGCGTCACCCTGCTGGACGAGAAACAGTGGCAGGACAGCCCCACTTTGGAACTGATCGCGGACGCCAACGCCTCGCCGCCGGCGGGCATTGAAGGCGTCGGCCAAAGCGACCGCGGTTTGTCAAAGCACGGCAAGATACTCTTCGGCTCGCTCGGCTTCGGCGCGCTCAAGCTGGCATTGCACCGCGCCTGCGTCTCGCGACTGTTCGAGCAGAACGATTTGCTGCTCGACGCCGAAGAAATATACGCCATTGCCAAAACGATGGTCGGCTAGTTCCACGCCTTGGGCACACAACATGATGACTCAAAGTTCCGTCGATAAATTTCTGGATGATCTCGCCAGCGGCAACCCGACGCCGGGTGGCGGCAGCGCGGCCGCAATCATAGGTGCCATGGGCGCCGCCCTGGTGTCCATGGTTTGCAATGTCACCATCGGGAAAAAGGGCTACGAGGCTGTTGAAGCCGAGATGAGATCCGTACTCAGCGAATCCGAAAGAGTGCGCCGGCGGCTGACGGCGATGGTGGCCGAAGACATCGCCGCCTTCGATAGCATCCTGGCGGCGTACAAGATGCCGAAGACGACTGAGGAGGATAAGGCGGTGCGCGCCGGCGCCATCCAGGCCGGCCTGCGCCGCGCCACCGAAGTGCCGTTGGACTGCGCACGCGTATGCGCCGAAGTCATCGCGCTGTCGCGGCGCGCCAGCGAGCAGGGTTATCTGAATGTCATCAGCGACGGCGGCGTTGGCGTGCTGGCGGGCTTTACCGGACTGCGCAGCGCCGCGCTCAACGTCTACATCAATGCGCCGGCCCTCAAGGACCGTGCCTTTGCCGAAGCGGCGATAGCCGAACTGGAGAAGCTGCTGCGATTCTGCGGCGCCGAGAGCGAGGCGGTTTACAAAATCGTCCGCGATAAATTGAGCTGAGGGCCGGCGAGATCGCAATGGCGCCACCGGCGGTCATATTGGGCGGCGTCGCGCGGTTGGAATAGACGATGCGACGCGCGAAGTCCCGCCGCCGCTGGCGCGTCGCCAAGCTCTGGCCAAGCGCGCGCTCGAGGCGCAAGACATTACGCGTATTCCGACGTGCGCCGACGTGGGCGCAGGCCCTGATTGTCATCACGATGACCGTGTCGCTATGGTTCGCTCTGAATTGGATGTTCCAGGTCATCCGCAAACCGTCGGAGCTCTTCTTTCCGGTCAGCGGCACGCTCAACAAGACGCCGTCGGAGACCTGGCGGCAGTATGGCCCCCTGTTTCGCAGGAACTCCACCCGCGTGATGTCACCCGAGTTGCTCGCCGCCCTGGCTCAGGTCGAGGGCTCAGGCAATCCGATCGTGCGCACCTATTGGCGCTGGTCTTTCAATCGACGGCCCTTCGACGTCTACCGGCCCGCATCCAGCGCGGTGGGAATGTACCAGATCACGGACGGAACCTTTGCCGAGGCCAGACGCTTCTGCATACGCCATCATGCCGTTGCGCAGGACGGTCCCTGGAACGACTGGGATTCGTGCTGGTTCAATCGCCTGTATACGCGCGTGATTCCCGCGCATGCAGTGGAGCTCACCGCGGCCTACCTCGACCGCAGCGTGACAAGCGCGTTGGCGCGCCATCATGTGAAGTCTGTGCCGCTCGAGCGCGAACAGGAACTGGCCGCCGTGATTCATCTGTGCGGCGCAGGCGCGGGTGACGCCTTCGTGCGGCGTGGGCTGCGCTTAAGCGAGGGCCAGCGCTGCGGAGATCATGAGGCGCGCGGCTATGTCGCGCGCGTGAACGTCATGAAGCGGGTGTTCGAGAGTATCGAAAAGACAGACTGACCGGACAACGCAGCCCGCGGCTGTGATTGTCAGCGAGCCAAGCGCAAGCTATTCGATGAGAATGGCGCGAAAATCGTTGACATTGGTCAATGTCGGCCCCGTGATCACCGAGTCGCCGAGCGCCTCGAAAAAGCTGTGCGCGTCATTGTTGGCGAGCAGCTCCTGAGGGCGAATCCCGAGCGACCAGGCGCGAGCCAGCGAGTCGGGCCCGATACAGCCCCCCGCCACTTCTTCCTGGCCGTCGACTCCGTCCGTATCTCCGGCCAAGGCGTAAATGCCTGCGTGACCTTCGAGTGCAATGGCAAGCGACAGCAGGTATTCGACATTGCGCCCGCCGCGGCCGCTGCCGCGGACCGTGACCGTGGTCTCGCCGCCGGAGAGCAGCACGCAGGGCGCGGCGAACGGCTGACCGCGCGCGGCGACTTGTAAGGCGACGCCCGCAAACACCTTCCCCACATCCCGTGCCTCGCCTTCGATGGCGTCGCCGGCAATGTAGCACTCCAGACCCGCGGCCGCCGCGACGCAGGCCGCAGCCTCGAGCGCCATCTGCGGCGTGGCAATGATGCTCACGGTGGAGCGCGCCAGCCGCTCATCGCCGGGCTTCACCGACTCGCCTCTGCCGCTCTCCAGCAGCTCGCGCACGGGCTCCGGCAGCTCGATGCCGTAGCGGCTGGTAATGGCAAGAGCATCGGCGCAGGTCGTCGGGTCTGCGACCGTGGGTCCGGATGCGATGTCGACCGGCCGGTCGCCGGGCACATCGGAAATCAACAGCGTGAGCACGCGCGCGGGGTAGCAGGCGGCGGCCAGCCGGCCGCC
>JANYIY010000004.1 GCA_025358615.1 Gammaproteobacteria bacterium
GCCACCAATGGGTGCACAAACGAATCCTGGCTGGCGAACTTAACGTTCTGCAAATGGACGTCCAGACGTATTTCTTTCGGCGCACCAATACCAATGCGCTGGGCAAGCTGCGCAGCTGGACCGATCATCTACTGTGGCACCACGCCTGCCACACCGTGGATTTGTTCGCCTATCAGACCGGCGAGAACCCGTCGCAAGAGTTCGCCTTGCAGGGTCCCAAGCATCCGACTTTGGGCATCGCCATGGACATGAGCATCGGCATTAAAAACAAGTCGGGCGCCATCTGCACCCTGTCGCTCTCGTTCAACAACGACGGCCCGTTGGGCACCTTTTTCCGCTACATCTGTGACAACGGCACCTATATCGCGCGCTACGATGAACTGCTGGACGGCAAGAACAACCCCATCGATGTGTCCAAGGTCGATGTGTCGATGAACGGCATCGAACTGCAGGACCGGGAGTTCTTTTTGGCCATCAGTGAGAATCGCGAGCCGAACGCCAGCCTCGCGCAATGTCTGCCGGCGATGCAGACCTTGGGCAGGCTGGAGCGTCAGCTGGATCGGTAAGCCTACGGCTCAGGCGCGTTTTGCAGCTCGCTCAAACGGCAGTCCGACATAGTTCTCCGCGAGACTGGTGAGCGCCGCATCCGATCCCGTCAGGTAATCCAGTTCCGAAAGCTGCAAGCGATGCGCGAACAAATCCTCTGAAAACTTGTGCGTCAACGAGGTGAACCACCAGGAGAAGCGCACCGCTTTCCAGATACGCCGCAGGCACTGTGCGGAGTAGCCGTCGATCAAATCGCCATTGCCGGTGCGGTAGAATTCCACCAACGCCTGATACAACACCCGCACATCGGCGGCGGCGAGGTTCAAGCCTTTGGCGCCGGTGGGAGGGACAATATGCGCCGCATCGCCTACCAGGAACAGCCGGCCGAATTTCAGCGGTTCGACCACGAAACTGCGTAACGGGGCAATGCTCTTCTCAATTGAGGGTCCGGTGATCAACGCCTCGGCCACCACGGTCGGCAGACGCCGCCGCAGTTCGTCCCAGAACCGCGGATCGGGCCAACTCTCCAGGTTCTCATCCAGGGGACATTGCAGGTAGTAGCGACTGCGCGTCAGCGAACGCATGCTGCACAGCGCAAAACCCCTTTCATGGTTCGAATAGATCAATTCGTGTGCAACCGGGGGAACATCCGCCAGAATCCCCAGCCAGCCAAACGGATAAATCCGCTCGAAACTCTGCGCCGCCCCCGGCGGGATGCTGCGCCGGCAAACGCCGTGATAGCCGTCGCAGCCGGCGATGAAATCGCAGTTTATGGTGTGCGTGCGCCCGTCGTGCGAATAGCGCACCACGGGCTGTGAGCCGTCGAAGCCTTCGACACCGACATCACGCACATCGAAGATCAGTTTCGCAGCGGCGGCAAGCCGCGCATCGGTTAAGTCCTTGATAACTTCGGTTTGCCCGTACACCGAGACGGCATCGCCCGTGAAATGCTTCAAGTCAACTCGAAAGCTGCGGCCGGCGAAGCCTAAGGCGAATCCCTCGTGCACCAGCCGCTCGTTCAGCAGACGTTCGCCGACCTGCGCCTGCAGCAGCAAATCGACGGTTCCCGTTTCCAAAACACCTGCGCGAATACGGCTTGCGACATGTTCGCGGCTCTGCCGCTCGAGCACGATGTTGTCGACGCCGTTGAGGTGCAGCAGTTGCGACAACAGAAGTCCGGATGGGCCGGCGCCGATGATTGCAACCTGAGTACGGGCCATGGCGGGCCTCTGGCTAATGTTGGCTGCCAGCGTAGCAGTGCGGCGTGGGCGCTATTGCACGATTAGAATGCGCCCTGGTACTTATCCGCCATGATGCCGGCGCCGGAATTCGTTCGGGCTGACCCCGCTGTGACGCCGAAAAAAGCGCGAGAAATACGCCGGATCCTTGAAGCCGAGTTCCACGGCGATGCCGCCCACCGAACTGCCTGCATACACCAGGCGGCGGCGCGCCTCGAGAGCGAGGCGGTGTTGAATCAAATCGAACGCCGTACAACCGGCAACCCGCCGGCAGAACCGATTCAAACTGGTCTCGGACAGCGCCAGATCGCGAGCGTAGCGCTGTACAGGCCAGTGCTCGAGGAACTGCACTTCGATGAGCCGGCGAAAGCGGCGCAGGCGCTCCGCGTCGGCAGTGCCGTGAAACTCAGCCGTACCGTGCACTTGGGTGCCATGCGCCAGAATCCACAGCACACTCAAGGCCAGCCAGCTGCCGACCGGAGCGGCCCAACTGCCGGGTTGCCTGAATTCATAGCGCAGCTGATCGAGTAGGCGGCGCACTCGCGCGGCCAGCTCAGGGTCTTGCCGCAGATGAATGGCGCGCGGACCGGCGAACAATGCCTCGATGGACGCGTGGTACGGCGATGTTGCCGCGCTCAGCAAACGCCCCAAGTCTACGGTGAGCACCAGTCCGTCGGTGTCGGGGCGGAAGCGGAAGCTGTGAACGGTCCCGGCCGGAATGATCATGACGGCGGGTCCCAGTAGATCGGCGCGCGTTTCGTCCAAGGTCGCGGTGACGGGGCCCGCGCTCACCACTACGCACTGGCTGAGCAAGGCGTGTCGATGAGTGCCGATCTTCCACAGGTATTTGCGGCTGCGCGATTGAATGTCTTCGATGTGCACGCCGTCGGTCTGGCCGGCCGCCGCCGGAGCTTCGCCGTACAGCGAAAAAATCGGCACCGCCCGTCGCTTGGATGGCATTGCACGCTACTCAATGTTCGGCTGAGACGTCACTCACCAATAGTACTTCGCAGGCGCCCGCTCCGGTGTCATTGCGTGTCAGCGAGGTCTTGATCCAGGTGCCGTCGTCGCGCATGCCGTCCACGAGTTCGCCTGAGAGGGTCACGACTTGGCCCGGCCGCAGACGCGACAACTGTCGGGCGATCAAGGCATTCTGCGGAATCACGTGAGTGTTGGCGCTATGCGTGATGATGGAATCCTTTTCGATCGGTGAGCGCGCCGGCGCGCGCCAATAGTAGAACCGATTGGATTGCGTGATATCGAGCGAACGCAGGATTCGATTGTCCGACATGGGGCCCCAACCGAGGGCCAGGTCTTCGGGAACCAAGTCGGACAGCGTATCGAAATGATAGTGTTCGAGGGACAGGATACGGGCGGTAATCTGATAGTCGGCGCGTATCGTCAGCGTCCAGCGCCCCACTTGTACTTTTTCACCGTCGAGCACGTCGGTTTGCCGCGGATCGCCGACCACCAACACGCCGTCGGGGGGATGGAACGGGCGATTGCTAAACCAATTCCATCCACCCCAGCCG
>JANYIY010000038.1 GCA_025358615.1 Gammaproteobacteria bacterium
TGCCGCATTCACTCTGGCCGGCCGCGGCATACCGGTGGTCCTTTGCGAGAAGGGATACATTGCCTGCGAGCAGTCAAGCCGAAATTGGGGATGGTGCAGACAGGCCGGACGTGACGTGCGGGAAATGCCGCTGATCGTGCAGAGTTTGCAGCTGTGGCGCGACATGAATCGTGTGACGGAATCGGACACCGGTTTTCGCCAATGCGGGGTTCTTTACGTCGGCGAAAGCGCAGCCGATGAAGCACGCTTTGAGGAATGGGCGGATATGGCGAAGCCGTACGACATCGGCACGCGCATCGTGCGCGGCGCCGAACTCGCGGCGCTGATGCCCGGAGCCAGCCGTAGCTATCCGTGCGGATTGTATGTGCCCACCGATGGTTGCGCGGAACCGCAGCGTGCGGCGCCGGCCATCGCGCGCGCCGCGCAGCGTAGAGGTGCGGTCATCTTGGCCCATTGTGCCGTGCGTGGCATCGAACGCACGGGCGGCCGCGCCTCGGCCGTCATCACTGAACGCGGCCGCATTGGATGCAACGCCGTTATACTCGCCGGCGGGGCGTGGTCCAGTCTGTTCTGCGCCAGCCTCGGCGTTCGACTGCCGCAACTGAAAGTGCTTTCCTCCGTGATGCGCACGGCACCGGTCGCGGGACCGGATCACTGCACTTATTTGGATGCCGTCGGTTACCGCAAGCGGCGCGACGGCGGATACACCATCGCCCGGGGCGCAGGCTACGTGGCGCCATTCGTGCCCGACTCGCTGCGCTATTTGCGTGATTTCCTGCCGACCATCCGCAAGGAGAGTGGCTCATTACGAGTACGAGTGAATGCGCAGTCGCTGCGAGAGTTCCTCACGCCGCGCAGCTGGCCGCTGGATAGGCCCAGTCCGTTCGAAGGGGCACGGGTGCTGAATCCCGCGCCCAATGCCACGCTGAATGGGGAGGCGCTGGCTGCGATGATTGCGCTATACCCGCAATTCCGTGAGGCGCACATCGTGCAGCAGTGGGGCGGCTACATCGATGTGACGCCCGATGTCGTGCCCTATATAAGTCCGCTCGGTACGATACCCGGAGTCACGGTCGCCAGCGGCTTTTCCGGCCATGGATTTGGGATCGGTCCGGCCGCCGGTATGTTAGCCGCTGATCTTGCCATCGGCGCGACGCCGTCGGTGGACGCCACGCCGTTTCGCGCGTCTCGATTCAGCGACGGCTCGCCCATTGTCCTCGGCCCGGAAATCTAAATCCCGGTCGGCCGGTCAGCGCCGTATGCCGCTTATCGCGGCTTACGGAACTTGAGCACGAAGTTGTCCGCTTCGCCGATGGCGAGATACCGGGCGCGATCCTTGTCTCCCAGTGTGAGCGTCGGCGGCAGGGTCCACACGCCATCAGGCCAGTCCTTGGTGTCGCGCGGATTGGCGTCGATTTCCGACGCGCCGACGAATTCGAATCCCGCCTTCTTCGCCAACTCGATTGCATAGTCCTGGCGGACGTAGCCGCTCTTGGCCTTAGGGTCCTGCGGCTGATCGGTGCGGCCGCGATGCGCTTCGATGCCGAGTATGCCGCCGGGCTTAAGTGCTTTGAAGGACGCAGCCAGCGCTTGGTCCGCGAAGCCGTCTTCCATCCAGTTGTGCAAATTGCGGAAGGTCAGCACGAGATCGGCTGACCCGGCCGGAGCGATCTCGAAGTGATCCTTGCCGAGCGCAGTTTCGTGAAGCGTACCGAGCCGTTCTTTTTCTGCTGTAATCCGCGCGCGAAATTTCTTGGCGCCCGCATCTTCCTCGGCATTGCCGGGCACAGGCAGGGCAACGTAGTAGCGCCCGTGCGGGGCAAGATAGGGTCCGAGAATGTCGGTCCAATACCCGCCGCCCGGCCAGAGCTCAACTACCGTCATGCCGGGCGCGAGTCCGAAGAAAGTCAGCTCCTCGACTGGGTGACGAGCAGAATCCCTGGCGATGTGGGCGGGGTTGCGTTGTGGGCTTGCGACCGCGCTCACCAGCGCGGGGTCGGCGGCTGCAGCAGCCAAGCAAGCGGTGGTCCCTACGAGTGCGATCAGGGTCACTGCAAACAAAGCGCGGATGCGGAGACTTTGCATGGTCAATCCTTCTTCGGTGCGTTCAATTGATTTGGAGTATCACAAATTCACGGGCCCTGCGTCAGGTAATCGCCCGCGGCGTTCAGTTTGGCGGAGTTTCACCGGTAAAGGGGATGGGCGTCGCGCCCGTCGCCTTGCCGACGGTCGCTTTGTCGCTGACGAAGAGCTGCACCGTGCGTTCGAAGCGCAACTCCCCCTGCACGGTCGCGCCAGGCCCAATGACGATCCGCGGCACATCACGGACGATTTGAATCAAATCGGTGCCATGCTTTTCCACTAAGATTCCACCTTCCACATGTGATGCACCGGTAATGCTGATGCTGCCGTTGGATGTCTTGATGCCGCCGGCCACATGAGCGGCGCTAAGTGTGATTTTGCCGTTCACATTCGTGAGAGAGCCCAAGATTTCCGCACCGTCACCCAAGGTGAGCTCACCGTTGACCGAGGTCGCGCCAGCCGAGACATGCGCGCCACTACCCAGCGTTATGGATCCGTTCACGGTTTCCAAGGACTGCGCAGTCGCATGATCGCCTAAATGCACGCTGCCGTTCACCGTGCGCGCGCTGGTGACCGCAGCGTTGGCGTCGATTT
>JANYIY010000091.1 GCA_025358615.1 Gammaproteobacteria bacterium
AGCGTCGGCGCACGGCTCAACTCGATCACCACGCAGCAGTCGGTGGCGGGCACTCAGCAAATTCAGCTGCAGACCTCCATATCGTCGCTGCAAAGCCTCGACTATGCCAGCGCCATCACCACTCTCGACCAGCAGAACACCACGCTCAGCGCTGCGTTCCAGGCCTACACCATCACGCAGGGACTGTCGCTGTTCAAATATCTCTAGTGGTGGTGTCCGCCGGCGCCGTGCACATGGCCGTGCTCGAGTTCTTCCGCGGTCGCGTCGCGCACGCTCACCACTTCCACGTCGAAGTTTAAGGTCTTGTCGGCAAGGGGGTGATTGCCGTCGAGAGTCACCATGTCGCCGACTACTGCGGTGACCGTGAACAGCCGCATTCCATCGTCGGTTTGCGCTTGGAATTGCATGCCCTTCTTGATCTCGCCGGAGCCCTGCATGGAACGCTTCGGTACCCGCTTAATGAGAGCGCCATCATGCACGCCATATCCATCCGCCGGGGCTATGGAGACGCTGACTTTGTCGCCGTCCTTCCTGCCCTCCAAAGCCTTCTCCAATCCTACGACCAGATTGCCGTGGCCCTGGATGTAGGCCAGCGGCTCGGAGCCGGACGAGCTGTCGATGACGGCGCCATCGTCGCCCTTCAAGGTGTAAAGAATGAGTACTACTCGGTCTGCAGCAATTTCCACGTCTGTCTCCGCCTGCTTTAAGGTAACTGAACTAATTCTGCCTCGAGATCGTAAGCTCCGGCTGCGGTGATGCGCACCTGGGCGAGCGATCCCACGGCAAGATTCTTGGCACCGTGAATTCTCACGGTGCCGTCGATTTCCGGTGCGTCGGCACTGGAGCGAGCCACTGCGACGCGGCCATCGATACGGTCAACCAAAACCTGCATCTCGCGGCCGACTTTTCGCGTGAGCCGCGCAGCGCTGATTTGCGCTGAGAGTTCCATGAAGCGCGCGCGGCGCTCCGCCTTGATTTCCTGCGGCACCACCGGTTGGCGCAGATCGTTCGCTGCTGCGCCTTCCACCGGCGAATACTCGAAGCAGCCCACGCGATCGAGTTGCGCGACGCGCAGCCAATCCAGCAATTCCTCGAAGTCCTGCTCGGTTTCACCGGGAAAGCCGACGATGAAAGTGCTGCGAATGGTCAGGTCCGGCACGACCCGCCGCCAGGCGGCAATGCGTTCCAGGGTGTTGGTGGCGGCTGCCGGCCGCTTCATCAGTTTCAAAATACGGGCGCTGGCATGCTGAAACGGAATGTCGAGATAGGGCAGCACGCCACCTTCGGCCATCAGATCGATGACTTTATCGACATGAGGATAGGGATACACGTAGTGCAGCCGAATCCAAACCCCAAGCTCGCCCAGCGCAGCGGTCAGGTCATAGAAACGGGCTGCCCGCTGTTTGCCGTGCCAGGCTTGAGCGGCATATTTGAGATCGACGCCGTAAGCGCTGGTGTCTTGAGAGATGACCAGTATTTCCTTGACCCCGGCACGCGCGAGTTTCTCCGCCTCGAGCAGCACCTCACCGACCGGCCTGCTGACCAAGTCACCGCGCATGGAGGGAATGATGCAGAAGCTGCAGCGATGGTTGCATCCTTCGGAAATCTTGAGGTAGGCGTAGTGGCGCGGGGTGAGCCTCACCCCCTGCGCGGGCACCAGGTCGAGGAACGGCTCGTGCTTGGGCGGCAAGTATTCGTGTACCGAGGCCACCACTTCCTCATAGCGTTGCGGCCCGGTTATTTTCAGCACTTGCGGATGCCGGTCGAGAATTTTCTGTGGCTGCGCCCCCAGACACCCCGTGACGATGACCTTGCCGTTCTCGGCCAGCGCTTCGCCGATCGCATCCAGGGATTCGTCCACCGCAGCGTCGATGAAACCGCAGGTGTTGACCACCACAAGGTCCGCTGCGGCATAGCTGGCGGCCACTTCATAGCCCTCAGCACGCAGGCGCGTGAGAATGCGTTCGGAGTCGACCAGTGCTTTGGGGCAGCCCAAACTGACAAAGCCCACTTTCGGGCTTTTGCGATTGACGGTTTTCAAGATGGCGAGGTGGGGTGGCGGGTTGTGCCGGCATTGTACTCCAAAACGGTCGATTTCGGCCGATAAGGACCCTATCGGGGCTGCCGAGCCCCAAAGGGCCAGGCGGGCGCAACTGTCAAATCCCCGTGGAGTATTTTGCGACATGGCGCAAAAAAACCTGCACAGGAAGCAGCACTACCCCCTCAAGAACGGCGGCAACGGTCCGATAAAGACTTTGGATGTGGTCACCGGTCCGCCCGAGGTGGGTGAAGTGAACACAAACGGTCGGGCCTAAGAGGGCCGGTGGTCTAACTTTCAGGAGTTCATCAATGTCACTTACACTGAATACGAATATCGATTCGCTCAATGCGCAGCGAAATTTGACGACGTCGCAGGCGTCCTTGTCCCAGGCATTGCAGCGCCTGTCTTCGGGCCTGCGCATCAACAGCGCCGCCGACGACGCGGCGGGCTTGGCAATCAGCAACCAATTTACCACCCAGATCAATGGTACGAACCAGGCGGTAAACAACGCGAATGACGCCATCTCGGAAGCGCAGACCGCCGGCGGCGCGCTATCGACCTTGACCGACAGCTTGCAGAGCATCCGCACCCTGGCGGTCGAATCGGCCAACGGTTCGAACAGTGCCTCGGATCGCGCCGCTCTCGACCAGCAAGTCCAGCAACAGATCGCGGAAATCACGCGTATCGCCTCGCAGACTTCGTTCAACGGCTTGAACGTGCTCGACGGCAGCAGCGGCGTGACCACGTACCAAGTGGGCGCTAATGTGGGCAACACCATTTCCATCAATTTGGCTCAGGGCGTGCGCGCCGACCAGATCGGGCAGGTTGCCGCGGCGACCAGCGGTGCCGTTACCGCGAACGCGCTGACCGGCGCCAACCTCACCATTCAGGTGGGCACCGGAACGGCAGCTTCCATCGGCGCCAGCGTGGCCGGCTCCGCCAATGCGTCGAATGCACTGGCCGGCGAATCGGCGAGTTCTGCTTATGCGAAAGCGGCGGCCATCAATGCGGCCGGCGTTGCGGGCCTCACGGCCAGCGCGTCGACCACGGTCACCGCGGCTGCGCCCTTCTCCACCATCACGGGCGGCAGCGCAGGCACCCAGTATGGCTTGACCATCAACGGCGTGGCCATCTACGCCGCCGGTACCGCCATTGCCACGGGCCAGCAGCTGACGGGGTCGGGGGTTGCCACGCAGATCAACCTGTATTCCTCGCAGACCGGCGTGTCGGCCAGTCTGTCCGGAACGGGCGCGCTGGTGCTGACTGCGGCAGACGGCCGTGACATCACGCAGACTGAAACTGTGACGGCCGGAACCGGCGGCACGGGCACGGGCGCGGCCATCGGCGCGTCGGGCGTGCAGACGGTGGGCAAGGGCACCATCAGTCTGTCAGCGTCGAGCAACATCGTCATCGGCGGTGCGGGTTCGGCGGATGCCGGCTTCGGAGCCGGCGGCCAGACCATCGCCTTGGGTAACGCTACTCTCGCCAACGCCAATGTGCTGACGGTAACCGGAGCGAATTCCACGATCGCCGCGGTCGACTCCGCGCTGGCCACGGTGAGTAACTTCCAGAGCGGGTTGGGCGCCATCCAGAATCGCTTTACCTCGACGGTGAGCAACTTGCAGGCGACTTCACAGAACCTGACCTCTTCTCGCAGCACCATCCGGGATGCGGACTTCGCGGCAGAGACGGCCAATCTGACCAAGAGCCAAGTGTTGCAGCAGGCGGGTATCTCGGTGTTGGCACAGGCCAACCAAGAGCCGCAATTGATTCTGAAGCTTTTGTAGTAAGCGCTGCGGTTTCAGGAATGATTTGATGTGAATGTGCTGCCCGGGCGTGCAAACGCCCGGGCAGTTCGCACGGAGCGAGATTTGAGCGACTAGGAGTATCGCGGAACTATTTGTCAACTATGCAGGTGGCAACATGGCGAGCGATGGCAATCCGGTAAAGATACCGGCGGCGAGCCTAGTGCACGGAAGTCAGGCGCAGACACCGGTCTCCGGTCAGGAGCGCAGCGGCAAGGCATTGCCGCCCGGCGGCAAGTACACGGCCGAGCCGGCGGCTCACGGGCCAGCTAAGGCGAGCGAACCCGCTTCCCTGGAAGCGCTGGTGGCGCAACTCAATAAACATCTCAATGATTCAGGCAGACCCGATCAGTTTCGGGTGGATCCGAGTTCGGGCAACAAGTTGATTCAGCAGATCAACCCGGCCAGCGGCGCTGTCGTCGGCGAGTTTCTCCTATCCGAGTTTCCTGCTTTGGCGCGCAGCGTGGGGATATCCGGCGCATTGGTCGATAGCCACGCTTGAGATGGTACGCCTCTTGCTTAAGTACTGATCTGGCTTGCCGACATATGGACTAATCGGATTCAAGGCGAGAGATATGGCCTCTACAATTTCATCGACCGCACCAGCGACCTCAACATCGACTGGATCGTCAGCGGCGAGTACCGTCATCTCCTCGACCGGCATCGGCTCCGGCCTGGACATCAATGGCATCGTCACCTCGCTGACCACGGCGGCAGGCCTTGCGCAGAACAATCAGCTCGCCGACCGCAAGACGACGCTGACCGCGCAGGTGTCGGCCTACGGCACCTTCAGTGCGGCCCTCGATACCCTGCAGGCGACGCTGACCACGTTGACGGATCCAAAAACGCTGGCGGGCCGCACGGTGACGCTCGGCGACGATAAAATCGCGACGGCATCGGCTACTTCTGGTGCCATCGCGGCGCAGTATTCGCTGCAGGTGCAGAATCTTGCGACGGCTGCCACTCTCGCCTCGCAGCCGCTGGCATCCGGCGCTACGGTTGTGGGTACGGGCACGTTGAATATTGCGGTCGGAGGCTCTGCCGCCTCGATCACCATCGACTCGACCGACAACACTCTCGCGGGCATTGCCGCCGCGATCAACTCATCACCGAACAATCCGGGGGTGAGCGCCAGCATCCTGACCACCTCGGCCGGGGCCAGATTGGTACTCACAGGCAGTGTCACGGGTTCGGCCAATGCGATTACGGTCACGCAGTCGGGCGGCGACGGCGGCCTTGCGTCTCTGGCCTATGACCCTAGCAACGGGGTCACCAATCTGACCCAGACCCAAGCCGCCACCGATGCCAACTTCTCGGTCAATGGTTTTGCGGCGACCAGCGCCAGCAACCAGGTAAGCTCGGTCATCAGCGGGGTCACGCTCAATTTGCTGAGCGCGAGCGCCGCTGGGACGCCCACGACGCTCACCGTCGGCAACGATACCGCCGGAGCGCAGACCTCGATCGGCACCTTCGTGACCGCGCTCAATGGCTTGATTACGAGCATTCAAAGTCTCACCAGTTATGATCCGAGCACGCAGACCGCGGGGCCGCTGCTCGGCAATGCGACTTTGCAGTCGTTCCAGAACCAGTTGGAAAAAATCCTGGATCAGGTGACCTCGGGCAACGCGGCCACCGGAACGTCACTTGCCTCGCTCGGGCTCTCCGCGAATCCGCAGGGTACCTACGATACCAACTCGACCACCCTGGGCAATGCGCTCACCGGCAATCTGGCCTCGGTTACCGGATTTTTCAGCGGCCCGAACGGCATCGCCACCCAACTCAATACGCTGGTCAACCAGTACGCCCAGCCGGGTGGGCTGTTGGATTCGATCAATCAGGGATTGAAGTCAAGTTTGACCGATGTGGCCAACCAGCAGACCGCGCTGAATGCGCGGCTAGCGACTTACGCGGCCACCCTGACCCAGGAATACAACGCCATGGACACGGCGGTGGCATTACTCAAGCAGACCCAGACCTATTTGAC
Source organism: Gammaproteobacteria bacterium (assembly GCA_025358615.1). Classification (GTDB taxonomy): domain Bacteria; phylum Pseudomonadota; class Gammaproteobacteria; order Steroidobacterales; family Steroidobacteraceae; genus Bog-1198. The sequence goes on from JANYIY010000091.1 coordinate 5,831, forward strand.
CGCGGAGTTCAATCCATCCTCGGGCTCTACCAGCAGTTCATCGACGAACAGCTCTTTGGGCAGCGGCAACTTGAGCACCGGCGGATAATTTCCAGTGTACGGACAAAGCCAGGCCGCTCAATACCGAGCGGTACGCAGCCACGGACTGGTCGCCGATGCCAGTCCTACCCGGCTGGTGCAGATCATGTTCGAACAGATACTGGCGCATCTTGCGACCGCGCGCGGCGCGATGGGACGCATCACGGACAATCGTCCTGTCCACGACGTGGTCGCCAAGGGCAACGCCATCGCCAAGACGCTTGGCCTCATCGGCCAGCTCAACGGCACCTTGAATATGGAAGGCGGCGGCCCAGTGGCGCAGAACTTGCGCGCCTTGTACGAATACATGATGCATCGATTGGCGCTGGCCAATGCCATCAATGACCAAAGCGTGGTCTCTGAAGTGGCCGGCCTTATCTCCAAGATCAAGAGTGGTTGGGATCAAATCGTCACGGACGCCCGGTGAGCGGATCGACGCGTGAGGCATTGCAGCGTGCGCTCGCGCTGTCGCAGCAATTGTTGGCGGCCGTCGATGAGTCCCAATTGACAGAGATCGCCATTCTCGACGCGCAGCGTCTGCGGCTGCTACAGTCGCTGCAGCCCTTGCGCAATAGCTTGAGCGACGGGGAGCGGCTGATGCTGCGGCAAGTCTCCGAATTGAATGACCGGGCGATCGGCCTTGTGGAGCATCAGCGCAGGATCAAGGAGCGGGCGATGGATTTGGTCGCAGTAGGCCGCCGCGCTGTGAGTGCTTATTCCACGACTCGGTCGCAACGTTAGCCAATCTCAAGGTGAAGAGCCATGCCTGAGCTGAGA
>JANYIY010000108.1 GCA_025358615.1 Gammaproteobacteria bacterium
CAAGTGTCCCAAGGTATTGACGGCGACCTTGTAGACCTCGTTACCCTTCATCTGCACGCCGGCCTTGCCTTCGCGCACTAATTTGAAACCCTTGGATACGCCGTCCGGATACATCAGCAAATCCTTGTACTTGCCGTCCGAGTGCAGGCGCGTGCTGATGATCCCGGGCTCCGGGGAAGGCTTCAAAATCACGGCGCCCGCGCCGTCGGCAAACAACACGCAGGTCCCTCGATCCTTCCAATCGACGATCCGCGTGAGCGTCTCCGCCCCCACCACCAGAGCGCATTTCGATTCGCCCAGGCGAACGAATTTATCCGCGACGCTCAGCGCATACACAAATCCCGTACACGCTGCTTCGAGACTGAACGCCGGACAGCCGTGAATTCCCAATCGATCCTGCAGCAAGGTGCCGACGTTCGGAAACACCAAATCGGGCGTGGTCGTGCCGACGCAGATCAGATCGATATCGGCGGCCGTAACCCCCGCATCTTCCATCGCGCGTCGCGACGCATGTTCGGCAAGGTCGGTCGTGGTTTCGCCTTCCGCCGCCACGTGGCGCTGCTCGATTCCGGTTCTGGTACGGATCCATTCATCGCTGGTGTCGACCAGCTTTTCAAGTTCTGCGTTGGTAAGAATCTTCTTTGGCAAGTAACTGCCGGTACCGGCGATGCGTGCATACATCGGCATGCTTCAGGCTTCCGGCGAGGCGTGCAAGCGTTGCGCGATGCGCGCCGGCACACCGTTGCGTGCTTCCAGCACCGCCACTTCAATTGCGCGCTGAAACCCGAATAAATCGGCGCCGCCGTGACTCTTGATGACGATCCCGCTCAAACCGATCATGCTCGCGCCATTGTAGCGGCGGGGGTCTATGCGGGTGCGCAAGGCCTTGAGCGCCGGCCGCGCCGCGAGGTAGCCGAGCTTGCGAAAGGCGGTGCGGCTGAATTCATCGCGCAGCGCATCGGCGATCAAACGCGCCGCTCCCTCCATCGCCTTGAGCGCCACGTTGCCGGTAAATCCGTCGGTAACGACGACATCGACCTTATCGGAAAAAATATCGTTGCCCTCGACGAAACCAACGTAGTTGATGTCCAACGCGCCCAATAAATTATGCGCCGCCTGCACGATGTCATTGCCCTTGATGTCCTCGGTGCCGATGTTGAGCAGGCCCACTCGCGGCCTGGCATGCGCTCCTTCCAGATCGGCCGCAAGCACCGAGCCCATCACCGCAAATTGGGACAGCTGCAGCGGCGTGCAAGCGGCGTTGGCCCCGAGATCCAGCATGTAAGTGTGTCCGCCTCGCGAAGGGATGAGCGAGATGATGGCCGGCCGCTCCACCCCGGGAAGCATCTTCAGCACGAAGTGCGCGGTCGCCATCAAGGCGCCGGTATTACCCGCGCTCACGCAGGCATGCGCATCGTTCGCCTTCACGAGGTCGATGGCGCGGCGCATCGAGGAATCTTTCTTGCGCCGCAGCGCTTCGCGCGGAGGATCGGTCATCTCGACCACATCGGATGCGAACAGGCAGGACACATTGGCGGGCGCAGTGCCGCCCAGCTCGCGCTCCAAGTCGGCTTGCCGCCCGATCAGGGTGAAGCGCACATCGCTGAATTCACGCGCTGCGGCCACCGCCGCGGGCACGCACACCGAGGGCCCGCGGTCGCCGCTCATGGCGTCGATGGCAATATGGAGCAGCGCAGGCACTGTGCGTCAAAAAAGCCCTAGCGGCGCGCGAATCACCGCCGGCAAATTGCGGCTTATTCTTCGGCCGCCGCGGCGTCCGCTTTGGTCTGCAGCACCTTGCGGCCACGATAAAATCCCTCGCGGGAAATGCGATGCCGCGAATGGGTCTCGCCGCTCTTGGCGTCGATCGACACGGCGGGAAGCGGCAGCGCCGAATGGGAGCGATGCATGCCGCGCTTAGACGGGGTTTTTCTGCTTTTTTGAACTGCCATGAGTGCTTTGTCCTATCAAGTTTTCTTCAACAAATCCTGCAACGCGGCAAATGGCCGAGTCGCTACCGATAACTCATCTGTCCTGTCGTCCGCGGCGTACAGCGGTGCGCGGCCGCAACTCTGTGCGGCACTGCAAACCGCCACGATCGGCAAGGTCAGCAATAATTCCTCTTCGGCCAGTTCGCACAAGCTGATCGAGCCCTCGTGCATCGCATACAGCTCGCGCAGCGAGTGCGCCGCATCGAGGCCTGTGCCGCTCAAAAATTCAACCTCACTACTGCCCACAGCCACGAATTCGAAACCTTGCAAACAACGCTGGCAGATCAAGTGCGGCGTCGCCTCGACCGTCACGCTGGCGCCCGCACGCTCCCCATCGACCCTCGCAAATGCAAATCTCGCACGCACCGACCCGTGCGCATCCGCCAACAAATCCTGTAAGCGAGGCATAGCCTGCAGCGTGTAGACACGTTCCAGCACCACCGCGTCCTCGGCCAGCTGCGCGCAATCGACTCGGTCAGGCAAGCCCGGTGCCATGGGGCGCGTATAATAGGGCTGGTTCCCACCCCTGTCAAAATGAATCGGGTGCAAGTCGTTGTTTTTGAAGTCTCCGCCTTCACTTATTTTAGCCTCGACCTCGACTTATCGCCGGCAGCTGCTGAGCCGGCTGCGGCTGCCATTCTCCTGCAGCGCGCCCGGGGTCGACGAGACCCGCCGCAACGCCGAGCGTCCGCTCAACCTGGCGGTGCGGCTGGCCAAAGCTAAGGCCGTCGCCGTGGCGCTGCAACACCCCGATGCCTGGGTCATCGGCTCCGATCAAGTTGCGGTGCGAATCCACGCCTCGGTGGACGAAGTGATCCTCGGCAAGCCCGGTACGGAGGCACACTGCGTTGAGCAATTGCGCGGCAGCTCCGGCCAAACGCTGTCGTTTATGACGGCCGTCGCGGTGGTGCACCACAACGCACGTGCCGCACACGAATTTGTCGATACCACCCAGGTGACATTTCGCAAGCTCGATGACGCCACCATTGCACGTTACGTTGCGCTCGAACAGCCCTTCGATTGCGCCGGTGGCTTCAAGAGCGAGGGCCTCGGGATCACGCTCTGCGAATCAATCGACAGCAGGGATCCGAGCGCTCTCATCGGACTGCCGTTGATTCAGTTGAGCAAAGTGCTGCGCGGCCTTGGGTTCGAACTACCCTGAGTGCGGCGCGCGCTTCGCGCGCGGCTTGCGAGCCGGCGCTTTGCCGGGAGAGGCGCGGCCTGCAGAGGCCCGGCCGGGACCGGCCTTGCGCTTGATCGGCGTAATCGCATCGAGTACCGCAGCCAACTCGCCGGGCAGCGGCGCACTCGCGTGGAATGGCACACCGGAACCGGGCCACTCGAAGGCCACCGATTGAGCGTGCAAGAAAGTGCGCTTCAATCCATGCCCCTTGAGTTCGGCATTGCGCTCGCGATCGCCGTACTTGTCGTCGCCCAGCAGCGGATGCCCGGCAAAGCAAGCGTGCACCCGAATCTGGTGCGTGCGCCCCGTCGGAATGTCTACTTCCATCAGCGTTGCCAGTGAGCCGAAGAACGTGACCGGCTTGAAGATGCTGGTCGAATCCTTGCCGGCAGCGGCCACCCGTACATGCCGCTCGCCGTGCTGGCGATTGTCAGTGGCGAGCGGAGCGTCGATGCGCTTGGTCCCCAGTTGCCAGCTGCCGGCGACCAATCCCAAGTAGGTCTTGTGCATGCCGCCGTTGCGTATCAGGGCATGCAGCGCCGTCAGGGTGCTGCGGTCGCGGGCCACCAGCAGCACGCCGCTGGTGTCGCGGTCGAGACGGTGCACCAGTTCAAGGGTCTCACGTGGCCGCGACGCGCGCAGGGCCTCGATGACACCGAAACTCATGCCGCTGCCACCATGCACGGCGACGCCGGCCGGCTTGTCGATGACCAAGAGATGCTTGTCCTGAAATATGACCGCTCGTTCGAGCAGGTCCATCAGGCTGCTCGAGGGCCGCCCTGGGGCCACGCCCCCCGACTCGTCGCCGGCATCGATCCGCACCGGCGGCAGACGCACTTCGTCGCCCTCCTGAATGCGGTATTCGGCCTCCACTCGCTTGCGGTTGACGCGCACTTCGCCCTTGCGCAATAGCCGATAAACTCTGCTGCGCGGCACAGTCTTGAAGTGCCGCATCAGAAAATTGTCGATTCGTTGACCGGCTTCATCGGCGGTCACGGTCCGCATGGTCACGGGACTTTTCGGGATATACAGGCGATCCGGAAGCGCCTCGTTGCTGTTCATAATATTAGTGATCTTCGCTGAGCAATCTTCTAAGGTCTTGATTACATTGACCCAGTAGGGATGTCGTGATAATGTCCTAAAACCGTGTCAGGCGCTGAACCATTTCTGGGCGACGCCCGTTTCTAAAGGTTATGCATGTAGACACCGGTTTCGGTGGCCCCCCATCCGTTGGGGAGCCGCATATTAGTTGGTTCTGGAATTCCAGACCATCGCTCGGCCGATGAGACTGACGCAAGTGAGCCCAATTTGAGCTTCGGCGTCTAACAAGCGGTTAACCGAGAACAAGGCCGTGGGGCTTGCCGTATGTTTTTTTGGGGAATTGTGTTTTCGCAGAATTGGACTGAACTGATGCCGGCCGTATGGCCCGCACTCAAGGATTCCCGATTCGTAACTCCCCCGTTCGTCGCGGTCCCGACCTCTATTCTCAAGCTCACCTCCTCGGCCCCTACCACCTTAGTTGGGCCACATGAAAAGAATGCTCGTCAACGCAGTTCAAGAAGAAGAACTGCGAGTCGCACTAGTCGACGGTCAGAAACTCTACGATTTATCGATTGAGATCCCGTCACGGGAACAGAAAAAATCCAATATCTATAAAGGCCGGATAACCCGCGTCGAGCCGAGTCTCGAAGCGGCGTTTGTCGAATACGGCGCTTTGCGCCACGGCTTTTTACCGCTGAAAGAAGTCTCCAAGGAATACTTCAATCCGCAGGCCGCTGCCGGCGGGCGGATGAATATCAAAGATCTGATCAAAGAAGGCCAGGAGCTGATCGTCCAGGTCGAGAAAGAGGAGCGCGGCAACAAAGGCGCCGCCCTCACCACCTTTATCAGCCTTGCCGGCCGCTTCTTGGTGTTGATGCCGAACAATCCGCGCGCCGGCGGCGTGTCGCGACGCATCGAAGGCGAAGACCGCGATCAAATGCGCGAGGCCATGAACGGCCTGCAGATACCCGACGGCATGGGCGCCATCGTGCGCACTGCCGGCGTCGGCCGGACCACCGAGGAACTACAATGGGATTTGAATAATCTCAAGACCGCCTGGGACGCCATCGTGGCAGCCAACGACGGACGTCCGGCGCCGTTTCTGATATTCCAGGAAAGCGATGCGGTGACACGCGGCCTGCGAGACTATTTCTCCGACGATGTCGGCGAGTGCCTCATCGACGACCCTGATGCCTTTCAAAAGGCCCAGGAATACATGCAGCGCTTCATGCCGCCGGACGCGCAGCGCAAGCTCAAACTGTATCAAGACCCGGTGCCGCTGTTTACGCGCTATCAAATCGAGAGTCAGATCGAATCTGCCTATTCGCACAAGGTCAACCTGCCCTCGGGCGGCAGCTTGGTGATCGACCACACCGAAGCGCTGGTGTCGATCGACATCAATTCGGCACGCAGCACCCGCGGCGGCGATATCGAAGCCACCGCGCGCAATACCAACCTGGAAGCAGCCGAGGAAATAGCGCGGCAGCTGCGCCTGCGTGACATCGGCGGACTCATCGTCATCGACTTCATCGACATGGAGTCGACCGCCAATCAGCGCGCTGTCGAGGACATGCTGCGCGACGCCGTCAAGATGGATCGCGCCCGCATCCAGTTGGGAAGGCTGTCGCGTTTCGGTTTGCTCGAACTGTCGCGCCAGCGATTGCGGCCGGCTTTGAGCGAAACCACGCATATTAACTGTCCTCGCTGCAGCGGTATGGGCACCATACGCGGCGTTGAATCCATGTCGCTTGCGCTGCTGCGCCTGATCGGCGAAGAGGCTCGCAAGGAGCGGACCGGCGGGGTCGTCGCACAGGTGCCGGTGGATGTTGCGACCTACCTCATGAACGAGAAGCGCGATTGGCTCAACCAAATCGAATCGCGCGACAAGGTGTCGCTGGTGATCGTGCCGAATCCGCATATGCAGACGCCGGCCTATACGCTGCGCCGCATCCGCGACGACGAAAAGGAGCTGCCGGAGAACAACACCGCCAGTTACCAGTTGGCCGATCAGCCCAGCGTTGACGATTCGAATATCGGCAATCGAGACAAGAAACCGCAAGGCGATGTGCCGCTGGTCCCCAGCATTTTGCCGGCATCGACGGCGCCCATCATTCCAATGCCGGTGTCGGCGCCGGAACCTGCACCCGCTCCGGCGCCTGTCGCCGTGGCCGTGGCCGTGGCACCGCAAGCAGGTGTCTTTGTGCGACTGTGGCGTTGGCTGTTCGGTGGCGGCGCCGGCGGCAGCTCTGCCGCGGCGGCCACCGCAACGTCCACCCAGACTCAACGCGAGCGGCCGCCGCATCGCGACGCCCGTCATGATCGCTTTCGCAGTGGCGGCGACCGTGATCGCAATCGCGACCGCGGAGATCGTGACCGAGGCGATCGGGACCGCAATCGCGATGTAAGGCGCGACGGACCGCGGGATCCGCGCCGGGATGGCCGGCCACGCGGTGACTTAGGCCCGCGCCGCCCCGAAGGCGGCGGACAGCCGGATCGCGGCTCGAACGGGCAACGGCCGGATGCGTCACGCAATGAGCAAGCGCCGCGCCCGGAAGCCGCGCAGCGGCCGGAGCAGGCGCCTCGCAATGAGCAGGCCCCTCGCAACGAGCAGGCGCCGCGCAACGAGCAGGCGCCGCGCAATGAACAATCACCGCGTGGCAATGAGCCTCGACCCGATGGCGGCGGCGACCGCCCGGGCAACGAGCGAGGGGACCGCTCCGGCAGTGAGCGCGGCGGGCGCAGCCGGCGGCGGCGTGGACGTGGCCGAGGACGCGAGGGCGGCGAAAGCCCCGCTATCGGGGGTTCAGGATCGAGCCCTGGGCCCGGCGGCGAAGCCGCCGCGGGTGGCGGCTCGCAGGCACCGACGGAGGCTGGGCGCGAACGGCCGGCCGCGCCGATGCCGGCCGCGCCGATGCCGGCCGCGCCGATATCCCAAGAATCGACAGCACCGGCCCGGGAGGCCGTGCCTGCGCCACCCATCGCAGAGGCCCCGGCTAATACCGGCAACGACAATAAATACGTTGTGTGGTCGTCCGCTCCGAGCGACGCGCCCCGCACCGGACCCGATGAGCGTTAGCTGCGGCCGGATCGCCGCAGCGCCCACAGTCGCCAGTCTAGGAGCAGGCTGACGCCGAGCATTGCCATGGCCAGACCGCGCAATGCGGCCACGGCAATGCCGTTCGCCACCGCCGTCACGGAATGCGGCGCGGGTTCGCCCGCACGTGCCCACAGCAGGCAGATCGTGCTCAGGGCGACGGCGGCAAGCGCGTAAGCGAGAACCCAGGCGCGGCGTTCTGCGGGCCGTAGCAAACGGCTCATGGGCGGCTGCGCGCGGCCGCGGCGCAGGCCATAGCAGACAAGTCCCAGGACAATCGCAAGTCCGATCAACGAGCTGCCGTCCTGCAGCACCCGCACCCCGGCCACATGATGGTTGCCGATCTCGACAATGGGATCCTCCAGCCAGGGAATCATACGCACCCCGCGGGCGCCTTCATGAGTGAACGCGTCCCACACCAGATGCGTGACCGCTCCCGCCAGCACTCCTAAGGCCGCCGATAGCCACTGCAATAGACTGGCGATTTCGGCCGACGAGGAAAAAGGCCGCCAGCGCGCATAGGCGCCCCGAGGCAAAACCTCCAGTACCGGCGTTTTGATCAGGTACTGAAAGGTCCAGTAGGCGAACAGCCCCACCGGCAGACAAAAAGCAAACAACCCCTCCACGCTGTGGGACTCGAAGCGATGCACGCGCCAGGGAAAGAACAATCCGAAATCAGGGACCATGGCGCCGATCACGACGGCGGACAGCAGCCGCCAGCGCGCCAGCAGGCGCGAGAAAGGCAGCACGACGGCGGCGTGAGAAATTGTGAATGGCATCAGTAGGTCCGGATTGTCATCGCTTCGTTATATTACAGATCTATAAATCGAGGGCTAAGTTCTACTCTTTTCTCAGGGATCACAGCATGTCCAATATCGATCAATGTCGCCCAATCTTGCCGTCATTTGGTCCGGCTTGTTCAACTTTGCGGGCGTGCTGGGCTGCTACGCCATTTCTTGTAAGGCAGTAATCAGTCCCTGGGACGCGGCGGCGGCGAGATCAAGCACGGTCTCGAAGCCGCCGGCGTCGCCGTAGTAAGGATCCGGCACCTCCAGCAACCTGAGCGGCGGCGCATACTCCAAAAAGAGCTGAACACGAGCACGCGAATTCCGCGGCCGCATGGCCTGAAGCTCGCGCAAATTGCTGCGATCCATCGCCAGGAGAAAGTCGAAGCGCGTGAAATCATGTGCCACGACCTGGCGCGCGCGCAGCGCACTTAAGTCGATCCCACGACGTAGCGCCGCGCGCTGGCTGCGCGCGTCGGGCGGTGCACCGATGTGATAATCCGCGGTTCCTGCGGAATCGACTTCGACCGGAAGGTCAGGCGCCTGCTGCGTCAACAGCTGCCGCAGAACTGCTTCTGCCGTCGGGCTGCGGCAGATATTCCCCAAGCATACAAACAGCACCCGACGCACCGTACCGGCGTTGCGCACCGCGCTAGCGCTGCGCCTGCGTCGACACCGCTGTGAGCAGGGTGCGCACCCGCTGCAGATCCTCCGGCGTATCCACCCCGGCGGGCGGCGGCTCGGTCAGGGCCACCAAGTGAATGCTCATGCCGTGCTCGAGGGCGCGCAGCTGTTCCAGCTTTTCGGTTTCCTCGAGCGGCGTCGGCGGCCAGGCGGAAAATTGCAGCAGGCTTCGTACCCGGTATGCATAAATGCCGATGTGACGCCACGCGCCTGCAAAGCTCAAGGGTCGGCCGGCCTCGACCTGGTCGCGCGGCCAGGGCACGGGTGCGCGGCTGAAGTACAGCGCCGCTCCATCCCGCGCGCGCAACGCCTTCACACAAGCAGGATCGAGAAATTCCTCGAGTGACCCGATGGGAGCGACGGCCGACGCCATGTCGACGCTCGGCCGGGCTTGCAGCGCCGCCGCCACTTCGCCTACCACAACGGGAGGCATCATGGGCTCATCGCCCTGCAGGTTCACCACAATGTCGTCCGCCGCAAAGTGTTTTGCGCGCACGACTTCGGCGATGCGATCGGTCCCGGAATTGTGCAGCATCGAAGTCATCATGCATTCGGCGCCGAAGCCTCGCGCCACCTCCGCAATCCGGGCGTCGTCGGTGGCGATGGTCACGGACAGAGCCCCGCTCGCCCGCGCGCTTTGCCACACCCATTGCAGCAGCGGCCGATCGCCTATGCTCAGAAGTGGTTTGCCCGGGAGCCGTGATGCGGAAAAGCGCGCCGGTATGATGATGTGAAACATGCGCGGGGCGGCTAGCGGTCGAGCAAGGGATCGTCGGCGTTGAGGGCGCGTGCATCCTCGGGCAGCATCATGGGAATTCCGTCGCGCACCGCATAGGCCAGCCGGTCCGGCAGGCACACGAGTTCGAGCGCATTACCGGAGCCCGTATTGCGCAGCGGCCCCTTGCAAATCGGGCACACCAATAATTCGAGCAGTCTCTTATCCATAAAACCCTCAGGCGCGCGCTGCGCGCCCCGCCATGGCCTTGGTCACGATGTCGAGCAGCACATTCGATTCGCCGCCGTCGAAACTCGCGGTCACCGGAACGTACCAATGCTGCGCCCCGGCGAACCTGTCGCATTTTACTGCATCTTTTTCGGTCATGAGCACGGGTCGCTCGTCGCCGAAAAAAATGTCGGCGGCGCGCAAGTCCGCATGGTCCGGCAGCGGATGACCGGTGACTTCGATGCCGTGGGCGCGCAGCATATTGAAGAACCGCTCAGGATTGCCGATGCCGGCGACGGCGTGCACCGAATGCCCGGCAAACTCATCCAATGCCTTGGCGGCGCCGCCGACCAGGTTGAGAGCGCTCTTGGCCTCGAGCCGCATGCTGAAGGCGCCGTCGAGCAAGGCGCGCGGGCCGTTCACCACGACGGCATGCGCCGCCGCCAATCGCGCCGGGGTCTCGCGCAAGGGCCCGGCAGGCAGTAACCAGCCGTTGCCGAAGCGCCGATCGCCGTCGATGACGACGATTTCGCAGTCGCGCGCCAGCGCATAGTGCTGCAGCCCGTCGTCGCTCACGATCACGTCGCACCCGGCATTGACCAATAGTTGCGAGGCTGCCGGACGGTTGCGGCCGATCGCCACGGGTGCACCGGTGCGGCGCGCCAACAGGATGGATTCATCGCCGACCACCTTGGGATCATCGAATGAATCGATGAGCCGCACATTGCCCGCGGAACCCCCGTAGCCGCGCGTGACCACGCCGGGCTTGAAGCCAAGATCAATCAGGCGTGCGACCAGCCAGCACACCAACGGTGTCTTGCCGGTACCTCCCACACTCAAGTTGCCGACGACCACCACCGGCGACGCTACGCGGGTCGATTTGCGCAGCCGCTTCGCATACAGGAAGCGGCGCGACCCGGCGGCTGCGCCGTAGGTCAGCGACAGCGGCAGCAGCCACCAGGGCGGCGCCGCGCGCTCGTACCAAATCCGATTGAGCCAAGATTGCAGCGGCATGCGGTACGGTTCCGTTATGGTTCCGTTACGGCGTGTGCTTACGCATTGATCAACAGCCCGTGCAGCGCTGCATATAATCCGCCCTGCGCCAACAGCTCCTGATGGGTGCCGCTCTCCACGATTCGCCCCTGGTCCATGACGATGATTCGATCCGCGCCTTCGACCGTCGACAGCCGGTGCGCGATGACCAGCGTGGTGCGGCCCTGCATCAGAATGCCGAGTTCCTGCTGCACCCGGCGCTCGGATTCGTTGTCCAGCGACGCGGTGGCTTCATCGAGGATCAGTACCGGCGAATCCTTGAGCAGCGCCCGCGCAATGGAAATGCGTTGCCGCTGTCCGCCGGAGAGATTCTGGCCGCGGTCCGTCAGAGGGGTATCGAGCCCCTGCGGCTGCTGCGCAACGAATTCCATCACATTCGCGGCGCGCGCCGCGGCCTCGACTTGCGCGTCCGTCTTGTCGACGGCGTTGAAGGCGATATTGTTGCGTATGGTGTCGTTGAACAGCACCACGTCCTGGCTTACCAGACTCACCTGAGAACGTAAATCGTTGAGCCGGTACTCTCGTACATCGACGCCATCCAGCAGCACCATGCCTGATTGCGCATCGTAGAAGCGCGGCACCAGGCCCACCAGCGTGGTCTTGCCGCTGCCGGAGGGACCGACGATGGCCACGGTTTCGCCGGGTCGCACGCGGAAACTCACATTCCTCAGCACCTCGCCCTTCTCGGCGCAATAGGCGAAGGACACGTCACGGAACTCGATGTCGCCGCGCGCGCGCGCCAGCGTCAGCGCCCCGCCGCTGCCCTCCGTGGGATGATCCAGAATCTCGAACACACTTTGGCCGGCGGCGATGCCCTGCTGCAGCGGTCCGCTCATATTGACCAGGCTGCGTAGCGGCGACGGAATGAGCATCAATGCGGTCAGGAAACCAAAAAACTCATCGACCTGCATGTGGTGGGTAAATACCTGGCGGATCGCCACGTACAGCACGCTCCCCAGCGCGATCGAGGCAATGCACTGCACTACCGGATTGCTGATGGCCCGCGCGCGGATCAGCTTCATGTTCGAGGCGCGGTTGTGCTCGTTGACCTGCTCGAAGCGCGCGGTCTGATGATCCTCGGCGTTGAACAATTTGATCAGGCGATGCGCATCGATGGCCTCCTTCGCGACGCGCGTGATATCGCCCATCGAGTTCTGGATCCGCTCGCTGTAGCGCCGGAAGCTGCGGTTGGCAATCTGCATGAGCCAGGCAATGACGGGAGCGGCGACGATGCAGAACACCGCCAGTCGCCAATTCATATAGAACAGCGTACCCAGCAGCACCAGGATGGTGAGGCTGTCGCTGATGAGGGAGATCGCCGCGCTGGTAGCCGCCGCCGCCACCAATTCGATGTTGTTGGTCAGCTTCGACAGCAGGTGCCCGGACTGCTGCTGGTCCAGATACGCCGTGGGCAGGCGCAGGTAGTGCGAAAATACATCGCGCCTCAAGCCCTTGATGACCTGTCTTCCCACCCAGCTGGGATAGTAACTCTGCACGTAATCGCCGATGCCGCGCAGGGTGAACAGCACTACCACCCCGACGGGCACCTGCCACAACACGGCCGGGTTTTTCACCACAAAGGCACCGTGCAGGAATTTCTGCACCAGGTACGCGAGCGAAGCGTTGGATACGGCGAACAGGATCGCCCCCAGCACCCCGATCAGAAACACGCCGAGGTAGGGTTTGGCGTACTTGAGCAGCCGCCGATAGATCGACCAAGAATTGCCGGCAGGTTTCAAGCCCGCGGCCGCCCCGTTCAAGGCGGCGCTTCCTCATGGACGGTGGCGATGTTCAATTGTGCAAAGCCCAGCCGGCCTGCCACGTCCATTGCAGTCACCACCGCTTGGTGCGTGGTGCGTGCATCGGCGCGAATCGTAATGGGCCCGCGGTCCGCGCCGGCTTCCTTGAGCAGCGCGGCCCGCAGGGTGTCGGGGCTGGCGTGGATC
>JANYIY010000135.1 GCA_025358615.1 Gammaproteobacteria bacterium
CATTGTCACCAGCATGTCCGGCCAAACGGTGGAGATTCTCAATACGGACGCCGAAGGCCGGCTCATTCTCTGCGACGCCATCACCTACAGCCGGCGCTTCAAGCCTGCGGCTGTAATCGATGTCGCGACGCTGACCGGTGCCTGCATCGTCGCTCTCGGCAACCACTTCAGCGGCCTCATGAGCAACAACGAAGCGCTGGCGAATGAACTGAATGCCGCGGGGCTGCGCGCGGACGACCGTGCCTGGCGCCTGCCGGTCGGCGAGGAATACGTCGAACAATTGAAAAGTAATTTCGCCGATATCGCCAATGTCGGTGGCCGCGAGGGCGGCGCCAGCACGGCGGCATCGTTCCTGTCGAAATTCGCCAAGGATTTGGCGTGGGCGCATCTCGACGTCGCCGGTACCGCCTGGCTCGGCGGCGCGCAAAAGGGCAGCACGGGGCGGCCCGTGCCCTTGCTGGTCGACTTCCTGCTCAATCGCGTTCGGGCGATATGACCGAGCGCGTAGATTTCTATGTACTGAAAAGCACCGTCGCACAACAGCGTTGGGCATTCGCCTGCCGTCTGACCGAAATCGCCTATCTCAAGGAACTGAGCGTCGATATCATCATCGAGACGGAGGCCGACGCTCATACCCTCGACGACCTGCTGTGGACCTTCAACGACGATTCCTTCATCCCGCACCAGATCGCTCGCGATGCGCAGGCGCGCGACCCCGCCACGAAAGTACACCTGTGGCTCGAGCCCACGGCGGCGTCCTGCGCTGATCTGCTGGTGAATTTGAGCCCGCGCCTGCCCGCCCATTGGGAGCGTTACGCACGCGTCGCCGAGGTCATCGATGCCGACGAGGAACGCCGGCGCCTCGGCCGCGAGCGCTTCAAGGCCTACCGCGAGTCCAAGGTCGAGCTGCAGACGCATGGATAAGGCTTACTCGCCTGCCGATATCGAATCGCGGATCTACGCGCAGTGGGAGGCCGCCGGATACTTCGTTCCGAGCGGCAAGGGACCCGCCTATTCGATAGTCATTCCGCCGCCCAACGTAACCGGCACCTTGCACATGGGCCACGCCTTCCAAGACACCATCATGGATGCGCTGATTCGCCATCGGCGCATGCAGGGTTTCGATACCTTGTGGCAGCCCGGCATCGATCATGCCGGCATCGCCACGCAAATGGTGGTGGAACGGCAGTTGAATGCCGCCGGCCAAAACCGCATCGACCTCGGCCGCGAGGCATTCATCGCGCGGGTCTGGCAGTGGAAGGAGCAGTCCGGCGGTCAGATCGCCAATCAAATGCGCAGGCTCGGCGCCTCGGTGGATTGGCGGCGCGATCGCTTCACCATGGATCCCGGACTGTCGAAGGCGGTGACCGAAGTCTTCGTGCGGCTGTACCGTGAAGGCCTGATCTATCGCGGCAAGCGCATGGTGAACTGGGATCCGGTATTGAAGACGGCGCTGTCCGATCTGGAAGTGATCGCCGAGGAAGAAACCGGCAGCCTATGGCATCTGCACTATCCCATGGCTGCGGGCGGTGGATTTCTCGTGGTCGCGACCACCCGCCCGGAAACCATGTTGGGGGATGCCGCCGTCGCCGTGCATCCCGACGATGTACGGTACCGGCATTTGATCGGCAAACGCGTGCGGTTGCCGCTGACGTCGCGCGAGATTCCCATCATTGGCGACACTTACGTCGATCCTGACTTCGGCAGCGGCTGCGTCAAGATCACCCCGGCGCATGACTTCAATGACTACGAAGTCGGGCAGCGTCACGCCCTGCCCCTGGTCAATATCATGAACCCTGACGGCTCGCTCAACGACGAGGTGCCCACTGCCTACCGCGGCCTCGATCGCAGCGTGGCGCGAAACAGGGTTCTCGCCGACCTCGAAGCGCTGGGGCTGGTGGGTCGCATCGAGCCGCACAAGCTGACCGTGCCGCGCGGCGATCGCAGCAATGCCGTGCTCGAGCCACTGCTCACCGATCAGTGGTTCGTCGACATCAAGCCGCTGGCGGAACCGGCCATCCGCGCGGTCGAGGCGGGAGAAATTCGCTTCGTGCCCGACAACTGGTCCGCCGTGTACTTCGAATGGATGTACAAGATCAAGGATTGGTGCATCAGCCGGCAGCTATGGTGGGGTCATCGCATACCGGCCTGGTACGACCCCGACGGCCGCTGGTATGTGGCCCACAGCGAAGCGGAGGCGCGCGCAGCCTATGGCATCGATCCTGGCGTGGCGCTGCGCCAGGACGAGGATGTGCTCGACACCTGGTTCTCCTCGGCGCTGTGGCCATTTTCCACTCAAGGATGGCCTGAACAGACCCACGCCCTTAAGACCTACTACCCCACGTCGGTGCTGGTCACGGGCTTTGACATTATTTTCTTCTGGGTCGCGCGCATGATCATGATGGGCATCAAATTCACGGGGCTGGTGCCGTTTCGCGAGGTCTATGTCCATGGGCTGATTCGCGACCACGATGGCCAGAAAATGTCAAAGTCCAAAGGCAATGTCATCGATCCGCTCGATATCGTCGACGGCATTGCGCTGCCGGATCTGCTCGCCAAGCGCAGCAGCGGCCTGATGCAGCCGCAGATGAAGTCGGCTATCGAGAAGGCCACCCGCAAGCAATTTCCACAAGGCATAGCGGCCTACGGCACGGATGCGCTGCGACTGTGCATTGCACGGCTTGCCACGCAAAGCCGCGATCTGCGCTTCGACATGACGCGCGTCGAGGAATATCGCAACTTCTGCAATAAGCTCTGGAACGCCGCGCGCTATGTGCTGATGAACGTCGAGAATCAGGATTCGACGCCGCACGGCGCGGAGTTCAGCCTGGCCGATCGCTGGATTCGCTCGCGGCTCGCGGCCATGCTGGCGCGCGTGGAATCCGGGTTCACCGAGTATCGCTTCGATGTCGTCGCCAATGCGCTGTACGAGTTCACCTGGCACGAATTCTGCGACTGGTACTTGGAGCTCTCGAAGGCGGTGCTGCAATCCGACACGGCCGGCGCCGCGGCAAAGCGCGGCACCCGTCATACGCTGATCAATACTCTCGAAGTGCTGCTGCGGGCGCTGCATCCACTTGCGCCCTATATCAGCGAAGAAATCTGGCAGCGTGTCCGAGTCAGTGCGGGAGTGTCGGGCGACAGCATCATGCTATGCGCCTTCCCGAGCGCCGCCGGCGTCGCAGCCGACTCGGGCGCGGAGCCGGAAATGCGCTGGGTCATCGGCTTTATCGAGGGCGTGCGGCAGATCCGCGGTGAATTGGACATCGCGCCCAACCGCAAGCTCGAGGTGTTGCTGCAAAACGTGAACCACAGCGATACCGCGTACTTGGCACGCAACTTACACTACCTGACGCGCCTCGCCGGGATTGAGCCGCCGCGCCTGCTGGAGCTCGCACAGGCCGCGCCTATGCCGGCCGCGCCGATTTCGGCCGTCGCGCTGTTGGGAGCACTGGAGATACTGGTGCCCATGGCGGGCCTGATCGATCCCGCGGCGGAGTTGCATCGTCTGGCCAAGCGGCTGCGCAAAACGGAGACCGACCTTTCTAAAATGGAAAGCAAGTTGAGCAATGCCGAATTCGCCAGGAACGCGCCGCCCGAAGTCGTTGCCAAAGATCAGCAGCGGCTGTCCGAATTGCGCACGGAACTTAAGCAGTTGAGCGCGCAGATCGCACGGGTAACCGCACTCAAGGACCAATGAGCACGGCGCAGACCGAGATCGACGCCGTCCTCGCCCAAATCAATCGGGTGATCCTCGGCAAGGACGCGCAGATCCGCCTATGCCTGACCTGCTTGTTGGCGCGCGGACATCTATTGATCGAGGACATTCCGGGGGTGGGAAAGACCACGCTCGCGCATGCCTTCGCCAAAACTCTGGGCCTGTCCTACCAGCGGGTGCAATTCACCAGCGACCTCTTGCCCGCCGACGTGCTGGGCGTGTCCATCTATGACCGCGAGACCGGGAAATTCCGCTTCCAGCGCGGTCCGATTTTTGCGCAGCTGGTGCTGGCCGATGAGATCAATCGCGCCTCGCCCAAGGCGCAAAGCGCCTTGCTCGAAGCCATGGAAGAACACCAGGTCACGCTCGATGGCGAATCGATGCCGCTGCCCAAGCCATTCTTCGTCATCGCCACGCAGAATCCGCAGGATCAGGTCGGCACCTTTCCCCTTCCCGAATCCCAATTGGACCGGTTCCTGATGCGCGTCCACTTGGGGTATCCCGCGGCCGCGGCGGAGCGTGAACTCTTGAGCGGCGTCGAGCGGCGCGACTTGGTGAACGCGCTCTCCACGATCGCGAGCGCCGACAGCCTGCGTGCGCTGCAGGCGCGCGTGCTCGAGGTTCACGTGTCGCCGGCGCTGCTGGATTACGTGCAAGCCCTGGTCGCGCACACCCGTCATGCATCAGGATTGAACGTCGGTCTGTCGCCGCGGGCCGCCATCGGTATGTTGCGTGCGGCGCGGGCCTGGGCGCTGATTGCCGGCCGCGACGCCGTCATTCCGGAACATGTGCAAGCGGTGTTTGCCGCGGTGGTCGAACATCGCGTGCGCCAGCGAGACAGCAGTCCCGCGGCGGTGGCCCGGCTGCTCGAGGCCGTTCCCATTCCTTGAGTGAGGCGAACTTGAGCACCTTGCGCCAGGCAGCGATCGGTAGATTACGCGCCTGGGCTGCGCGCCGTCATGGCAGTGATTCCCTGCCGATCAAAATCAACCGACGCCGGATTTACATTCTGCCCACCCGCGTCGGCCTGATGCTGGCGCTCACGCTCGTCGCCATGCTGATTGCGGGCTTGAACTACAACAGCAATTTGGGATTGGCGTTTGCCTTTCTCATGGTGGGTGTTGCGCTCGTCACCATGCATCACTGCAATCGCAACCTGCTGGGCCTGCAAGTGGATGCGGCCGCAGAAGTGGACGCCTTCGCCGGCCGCGACGCCGATTTCACCTTCGTGCTGCGCAATGATTCGAAGGTGGATCGTTGCGATGTCGAGATCCGCTGCCAGACGGCTTGCGGCACGCGCACCGTGGCGGCGCTGTCGAGCGAATCGGTGGCGGTGGCCGTGCCGGTGGCGCGGCGCGGAGTCATTCACCTCGAGCAATTCGAGCTGCGCACGCGCTATCCGTTCGGCTGGTTCCACGCCTGGACCTATGTGCAAGGATCGCTCACCGCCCACGTTGCGCCGGCGCCGCGCGGCACTCGTATTCTGCCGGCCGCCGGCGGCTTAGGTTCGCTCTCGCGATCGGAGGCGCGCGGTGACGAAGATTTCGCAGGCCTGCGCGCCTACGAGCCGGGCGTGCCCTTGAAGCACATGGCGTGGAAAGTTCTGGCGCGCGGCGGCGAGGCAGCGGTTCGCAGCTACAGCAGCTTGGCCGCGCAGCCCGAGTGGCTGGAATGGTCCTCGCTCGAGGGCCAGCTCACGGAAGACCGCCTATCGCAGCTGTGCCTGTGGGTGTTGGAGAGCGATAGCGCACAGCGCATTTATGGTCTGCGCATTCCCGGCAAGGAAATTCCGCTCGGGCGCGGCAGCACGCATCGTATTGCCTGTTTGCGGGCTCTGGCCGCCTATGAACCATAAACCCATATCCTTCGATCACCTGTTAGGTGTCAGCGCCTGCCTGGCAATGGCGGTCGCCGCGCACTTGGGATCGCTGCCGGTGTGGGTGTTGGTCACGGTGGCAATGGCAGGGGGCATACGGCTGCTGCTTGCCTATCGTGGCCGGTCTGCCCCGCCACGTGCCATTCGCCTCGCGGTGGCGGCGCTGGCGATCGCGCTGGTGTTCGCGCAATTCCGCACCTTCAACGGCTTATCCGCCGGCACGGCGCTGCTCGCCTTGATGGCGGGATTGAAACTGTTCGAGGCCGAGACGCCGCGAGACATCTACATCGTCACGCTCAGCATTTACTTCCTGAGCGTGTCGGCACTGCTGCAAAGCGATTCGTTTTGGCTGCTCGCCTACCTCATCGTCATCCTGTGGTTGACGACGGCCAGCTTGCTGCGCCTTACTACCCGCCACAGCGGACCCGATTGGCGCCGCGCCCTGCGCTATGCAGGCCGCATACTGGTACAGGGCCTGCCTCTCGCGTTGGCCTTGTGGCTGCTGTTCCCACGCTTGGCGGCACCGCTGTGGCACCTGCCGGATGACGGCAGCAGCGCCGCAACGGGCCTCAGCGATACCTTGAGCCCCGGGGATATCGATCAGCTGGTGCAGTCGGATGAAGTCGCGTTCCGCGTGCGCTTTGCGGCAGCGCCGCCGCCGCCGCTGGAGCGTTACTGGCGCGGTCCCGTGATGCACGATTTCGACGGGCACACTTGGCGACGCGCGTACTCCGGGGGTGCGGCGCCGCCATTGCAGCCACAAGGCCCGGCCTATCGCTACACCGTGAGCATGGAACCGCACCGGCACAATTGGATTTTCGCCCTTGACTGGCCCGCACGCTGGGACTTACCCGGCGGCCGCCTCACCGGCGACTACACCCTGGTGCAGCGTGATCCCTTGTCCCGGCCCATCGACGTCGCCGTCACCTCGTACACCCACGTGCAGAACCCGGCCGCCCTAGGCACTCTATTGCGAAAGCGAGACACCGCTCCACTGCGGGGCAACCCGCGCACGCTGCAATTCGCACACACACTGCGTGCCCAGCACCCGGATGATGTGGAGTACCTGCGTTCGGTGCTCGCCATTTTCACGCAGCAGCCGTTCTACTACACGCTGACGCCACCCAAGCTTGCCGGCAACTCCGTGGACGCATTTTTATTCGATACCAAGCGCGGCTTCTGCGGCCACTATGCGTCAGCATTCGCGGTTCTGATGCGAGCGGCCGGAATACCGGCGCATATCGTGACTGGATATCAGGGTGGAACCTTCAATCGATTCGCCGACTACTGGATTGTGCGGCAGAGCGATGCGCATGCCTGGGTCGAGGTGTGGATCGAAGGTCAGGGCTGGCTGCGCATCGATCCCACGTCAGCGATCGCGCCCAACCGAGTCGAACAGAGCGCCGCAGGTGCCTTGAGCGCGGATGAACCTCTGGTCAGTCGCTGGCAACGCCGCACGCCCTGGCTCGCCGATACGCGGCTACGGCTGGATGCACTCGGTCAACTGTGGCGCGAGCGTATCCTGCTGTTCGATCAGGACTCGCAGAGCCGGCTGCTCGAATGGCTGCACATTCCAGAGCCCGACGGCCAAAAACTTGTGCTGGTAATGGCCGCGGCGCTGACGCTGGTAATGTGCTGGCTCACCTGGTCGGTGCGCCGCGAGATCGAACCGGCACGGCGCGAACTGCTGCTTCGAGCGTACTCGCGGTTATGTGCCAAATTGGCCGCGGTGGGTATTCCCCGGCCGCTGCACGAAGGTGCGGAGGCCTACGCTATGCGGGTCGCCGAGCGGCGGCCGGACTTAGGCCCCACTGTCGCCGCACTCTGCCGTCAATACTCGCGTCTGCGCTATGGCGCTGCCGGCGCACGCATCACCGTCGCTCAATTCGACGCCGCGGTGCGCGCCTTTCGGCCGCGCGCGCGCACCAGAGCAGCGCGCGCCTGACCGCTCAGGCCGCGAGATTTTCCCGCGTCTTCAAGAATTTGATCTCCGGCCAGCGTTCCTCGGTCAATCCCATGTTGACCCGCGTCGGTGCGAGATACACGAGTTCCCCGGCATGGTCGATGGCGAGATTGTCGTAGGCCTTGTTGCGAAACTCCGCCAAGCGCTTCTCGTCGCTGATGCTCACCCAGCGCGCAATGGCCACGTTGATCGCCTCGAACACGCATTGCACGTTGTATTCGTCCTGCAATCGAAAGGCCACCACTTCAAATTGCAGCTGGCCGATGGCGCCCAAGATCAGATCGTTGTTGCGCAGCGGCTTGAACAGCTGGGTGGCGCCCTCCTCGCAGAGTTGCGATAACCCCTTCTGTAGGGCTTTCATCCGCAGCGGATCCTTGAGGACGGCACGGCGAAAAATCTCCGGTGCGAAATTCGGCACGCCCGTGAAGGTCAGCTCCTCACCCTCGGTGAACGTGTCGCCGATGTTGATGGTGCCATGATTGTGCAGGCCGATGATGTCGCCGGCATAGGCCTCCTCGGCCTGACTGCGGTCGGCAGCCAGAAACGTAAGTGCGTCGGCGATGCGCACGTCCTTGTCGAGGCGCACCTGATGCAGGCGCATACCGCGCACATAGCGTCCGGAACACACGCGCATGAAAGCGATGCGATCGCGATGTCCCGGATCCATGTTGGCTTGAATCTTGAACACGAATCCCGTGAGCTTGGGCTCTCCCGCCTCAACCTGGCGCTGCAGCGTCGGCCGCGGCAGGGGGCCCGGAGAGTGTCTGACGAAGGAGGAGAGCAGCTCGCGCACTCCGAAATTATTGACCGCGGAGCCGAAGAATACGGGTGTCTGCTGCGCGGCCAGATAGCGCTGCAGGTCGAATTCCGG
>JANYIY010000187.1 GCA_025358615.1 Gammaproteobacteria bacterium
GCAACAGGCGCACCGTCTCGGCGCCGTTGGCGGACAGAATCACCGCCCGCGCTTTCTGGAATTGCTGTCGCTTGTCGGCATCGAAATAATGCACTCCGGTGGCGCGCCCGGCGGCATTGGTCGCGACGTTGTACACCTAGCTCGCCGAGCGTACTTCGCAGCGGCCGGTCGCTTCCGCCTCCGGAATCATGGTGTACAGGGCAGACGACTTCGCCCGTGCCTCGCAGCCGAAACCCATGCAGAATCCGCAGTGAATGCAGCCCGGGCGGCCGCGAAACGGTTGCGAGGCGATGGCCATGGGTGCGGGGAAGGGGTGCAGCCCCAACTTGCGCCCGCCGCGCTCGAGCAGCACGCCCGAAGATTTCACCGGCAGCGGCGGCATGGGGTAGGGTTTGCTGCGTGGCGGGTCGAACGGACTGGCATGGGCCAGCCCCGACACCCCAACCTCCGACTCCACCTTGGTGTAGTACGGCTCCAGTTCCTGGTAGGTAATCGGCCAATCGGCGAAACCGGTGCCGGGAATGGCGCCAAGGACGCTGCGCTCGTTGAAATCGCTTTCGTGAAAGCGCCAGAAATTGGCCGTGAAGTGGTTGCTGCTGCCGCCGACGAGACGCGCATACGTCGCCGGCAACACCCCGTGCGCGCGCTTGGCCTCGGCATCGGGGGTCTTGCGGAACGATTGCGGACTCACTGCAGGATCCACCGTGATCCCGTTGAGGAAAAAAATACTTTAGTTCATCGTGCTCGAAGTCGGCCGGCCCTAAGCGCGGGCCCTGTTCGAACAGCACCACCGTGAAACCCGCCTGCGACAGCTCCCGCGCCATCACACCGCCCGCCGCGCCCGAGCCCACCACGACGAAGTCCACGGTCTCATTCGGTTTGAATACGCGCATCGTTACGAATGCTGCTCGGTCGGATACGGCACGAAACCGCTGTACTCGCGATCGTAGTAGCCGAACGGGGGGGTAAAAGCGTGCTGATCGGCGAACCCCATCATGGTCCAGCCGATCCCCCGAAAATTACCGCCGTACTTCGGCGAGCAGAACATGCCCAACACCGTAAGGGTGCGCATCGTCTCGAAGAACGGCGTGCGATCCACGGTTTTAAGATACGCGAGCTGCTGATCCGAGGAGACTCGTGCAAAGGTTGCCGTGGCGGGACTCGCCGCGCGAAACCCGGTCTGGAACTCGCCGAGTCCGCTGCGAAAATCCGCCGCCCAGGCGGCGAAGAACGTCGCCATGGCGCGGTCGATGAAGTACACCGCGTGCGCTTCACGGGCGCCCGGCGTCGCCCCGCTCGGCACTATCTGCGCACAGATCGCCTCGACATCGGCCGCCTCGGCGGCCCCAAGAAATTCAAATCCCGCCGGCGCGGGGATTGCAGACACATCATCCGCGTGGTGCGCTGCCGCGGTGATCGCCGGCCACTGCGCCGCGATCCATACGCTCGACAACAAACCGCCGCTCGACAGCAGAAACGAGCGCCTGGAATTATCTCGATCGTTGGGTGGGTTCATGTGCCTCGCCTACTTTTGAGCGGATGTTAACAGTTAGGCACTGGCCGGCTGCCCTAAATCTCGCCGCGTTTCGCGTGGAAGCAATATCAAATTATGCCACACTAGATGTGTGTCTTCGACCGAACATTATTCGCAGCGGCTGCGTGCGCGCGAAGCCAGCCTCGCGCAATTAGACCGCTGGCATGCGCGCCTGGGAAGCGCACGGCTGGCAGTCGGTGCATCCTTTCTGTTCGCGGTGTGGTTGTGTTTCGGGCGCTTCACGTTCGCGCCGGCGTGGCTGCTGGTACCCGTCGCGGCTTTCGTCGGCTTGGTCTTATATCACCAGCGGATTCGCGCTCAGCGCGCGCGGGCGCATCGCGCCGTGGAGTTTTATCGCGCCGGCATTGCACGCATGACAGACCAGTGGCGCGGAAGCGGTCTCACCGGCGAGCAATTCGATGTCCCGCATCATATTTACGCGTCCGACTTGGATCTATTCGGCACGGGCAGCCTGTTCGAATTGCTGTGCGCGGCGCGCACGCCGATGGGCCAAGCTGCGCTCGCGCAATGGCTGTTGGGCCCTGCGAACCTGGCAACCATTCGCGAGCGGCACGCATGCATCGCCGATCTGCGCGGCCGTGTGGATTTGCGCGAAGAGCTGGCCGTTGCGGGCGAACCTGCGCAAATCACTCTGCATGCAGAAACGCTTGTCGCCTGGGCTGGGGCGCCGAATCTGCTGGATCGGGCTTGGATACGCTGGACTGCGCCGCTGCTGGCCGTACTCGCTGTGGCATCGCTCGTCGCGTGGGGAATCGCAGGCGTTCTGTATCCGCTGCTCGCAGTACTGCTGGTCGAAACCGCCGTCGCCTATTTTCTCAAAGACGCTATTCGTCAGGCCATTACCGCCGTCGAGAGCGCCTATGAGGACTTGAAGGGCCTGTCGCTGCTGTTGAATCGAATCGAGGCCGAGCAGTTCGACGCCGCGCCGCTGCGCGCCCTTGTGCTGAAGTTGTCGTCGCATACGCAGAGCGCATCGGCCACGTTCTCGCGGCTGGCGATCATCGTCAATTTTGTCGAGTCACGGCGCAATCCCCTACTGGCGCCGCTGCTGTTGTTGGTGATGTATCCGCTGCAGGCCGCGCTAGCGGCCGAGCGCTGGCGCCGCGCGCATGGGCACATCATCAGTTCGTGGTTGACCGTGCTGGGCGAGTTCGAGGCATTGCTCTCCCTCTGCCGCTATGCGTACGAGTCACCGCAGGACCTCTTTCCTGAGTTCATCGAGGGCGCGGCAACGTTTCGCGCCGCGGATCTCGGCCATCCTCTGATTCCCGCCGCGGCACGCATCCACAATGATGTCGATATTTCCGATGCGACCCGCGTCTTGCTGGTCAGCGGCTCGAACATGTCGGGGAAGAGCACGCTGCTGCGCACCGTCGGCGTCAACACCGTGCTGGCGATGGCCGGCGCACCGGTGCGCGCCAAACGACTGCAGCTCACGCCGTTGCAGGTGGGCGCCAGCATCCGCATCAACGATTCCCTGCACGAGGGCAGCTCGCGCTTCTACGCCGAGATCACGCGGCTGCGCCAATTGTTCGAGCCGGCAGAGCTGCCGCTGCTGTTTCTGCTGGACGAATTGCTGCAGGGAACCAACTCCGCCGACCGGCGCATCGGCGCCCACGGGGTCATTCGGGCGCTCATTGAGCGCGGCGCCATCGGCTTGATCAGCACTCACGACCTGGCGCTCACCCACATCGATGGTCTGGCTGCGGGCGCCCTGGAAAACGTTCACTTCCAGGATGAACTGATCGACGGCAAGCTGAAATTCGATTTTAAGCTGCACCCTGGTATCGTCACCAAAAGCAACGGCATCGAACTCATGCGTTCAATCGGGTTGGATGTTTGAGCGGTGCAGGTACTCAACCGGTCGTACACTATTCGGCGCTCTGCTGTTGACTGGTTTGAGTGCCCGGCCCGGCGGG
>JANYIY010000193.1 GCA_025358615.1 Gammaproteobacteria bacterium
TGTACGACCTGGTGGTTGTGGGAGGCGGCTTCTCCGGCATCGGCGCTGCTTACTATTTCCGCAAGCTCGCAGGCTCCGGCAAGACATGTCTGATCCTCGACAATCATGCCGTTCCGGGCGGCGAAGCCAAACGCAATGAATTCATGGTGCAGGGCCAACGACTCATCGGTCCGCAAGGCTCGAATGATACGGACCTCGCAGGCGCCGATCCCGGATGGCGCGGCGACCTTTGGCGCGATCTGGGATTGCCCATGGAAGTCGAGTATGGGCGGCTGAGCGCGAACCGAACGCAACTGGCCTTTGCCCCGGATAATTACATCTATCAGCTTTGGGCCGACGACTTCGACAGTCACGGATTTTTCTTCGACTCACCCGCTCCGCATTGGGTGCGCAATCCATGGACCAACGATCTCAAGGAGACGCCATGGGACGAGCAGACGCGTCGTGACCTCATGCGCTGGCGCCGGGAAAAGGCCCGGCCGTTCGCCGGCACCCCTGATGAAATGAAGCAGTGGCTCGACACCATGACGTACGAGCAATTCCTGACGCGTGAGCGAGGGCTATCCCTCGCCGTTTCCCGCTACGCTGATCCCTTGCTCGCTTCCGCCGCCGGACTCGGCAGCGACGTGCTGTCGGCATATGCCGCCTATTACGACGAGTTGCCGGGCTTTCAGGGCCTCGGGCCTTCGAGCGATTTCCTCGGAGTGACCGAGAAGCTCGAGCAAGTCAAAAATATACACAGCTTCCCCGGTGGCAACGAGGCCATTCTTCGCATGCTGGTCAGATCCTTGGTGCCGGACGCGGTCAGAGGCGCAAACTTCGCCGAGGTACACAACGGGGAATTTCGATTCGAAGCCCTCGACCGCGCCGATGCTCCGGCACGAATTCGAGTCAGCTTCACAGTGGTCGACGTGGCCAATGCGGTGCATGGCGCGCGCAAGGGTGAGCTTGCGACGATCACCTACGCGCGCAACGGAAAGCTCGCAAGCGTCAAAGCGCGAGCTGTCGTCATGTCTTCGGCGAGTTGGACCGCCAAGCGGCTCATCGGCGACCTTCCGGCCGAGTACGCTGAAGCCATGAGTCATTTCCCTCGGTCCCCAATGCTGGTGGTGAACGTCGCGCTGACGAACTGGCGTTTCCTTTACAGGTTGGGATTTACGGCGTGCTCGTGGCGTGGCGGATTCGGTTTTACCGCCAACATGCGGCCCAATATGTACATTGGTGGTTATCGCCCGCCGCTGGATCCCGACAAGCCGAATCTATTCACCTTTTACGTGCCGTTCAGCGAATTGGGACTACCGTTGGCACAGCAAGGCCCGGCAGCGCGGGCTCGCATGCTGGGAACGACGTACCGGGACTATGAACGCCGAATTCGTCTGCAAATGGTCAAAATGTTCGGCGCTGCCGGATTCGATCCCAATAGGGACATCGCCGGCATCGTGCTCAATCGCTGGGGTCACGCCTATGTCAATGCGGGCCAGGGGTTTTATTTCGCGCACAACGGCAAGCCGGCGCCACGTGACATATTGAGACAGCCGCTTGCGCGTGTCGCCTTTGCGCACTCCGAGCTGGAAGGCAACCAGAATTGGGCCGCTGCCGTGCGCGAGGCAAAGCGTGCAGCTGAGCAAGTGGTGGCCATGTGAGCAGCTTCCGCAGCGGTCGCCTGTTGCAGACACGCCGCCGCTTCATGCTAGATCTGGGGTTGACCGCTGGGGCAGCTGCGTTCGGTGTCTCCGCCTCGGGCGCCAACGCAAAGCACGTCACCGCGCTCAAGCGGGGCTCGCAGCCGTTGATTTGGGATAATCACTCGGGCTTCGACCCTCGCCCCAACTACGACCTCCATCACCTCGAGGAATGGCGGCGTGCCTCTATCGATTATCTATCGATCGATGTCGGCTACGATGTGCTCGAATGGACGATGGCAGTGCAGAACCTCGCGAGCTACATCACATGGCTCGAGCAGCACCCGGATGAATTCGTGCTGGCGAAGCGCGCCGACGATGTGCTGCGTGCGAAACACACCGGCAAGATGGCGATTACCTTCGATCTGGAAGGCATGGGCGCGCTTAACGGCGATGCCGGCATGGTGTCTCTCTACTATCGGCTCGGCGTCCGGCAAATGCTGATCGCCTACAATCGAAACAATTTGGCGGGAGGCGGCTGCCACGACGAAGATCATGGTCTGACGGATTTTGGGCGGCAGGTGATCCGCGAAATGAGCCGGGTGGGTATGGTGCTTGACTGCTCACACACCGGGCATCGCACTACGATGGAAGCCATGGCGATGGCGAAGCAGCCGGTAATATTCTCGCACTCCAATCCTAAAGCCCTGCGCGCTCACGGCCGCAACATCACAGATGATCAGATACGCGCCTGTGCACACACCGGCGGGGTCATCGCGATCAATGGCATCGGCCTGTTTCTGCCCGATCGCAAAAGTAGCGCACTTGCAATGATCGATTGCATCACCTATATCCGCGACCTCGTCGGGGTGGATCATGTCGGACTCGGACTGGACTACTCGCCTGCGTCAATGGAGGAGCAGATCGTCGCCCATCCCGAATACTGGCCGCAAGCCGAATACCCGCCGGACTGGCCGATGAAGGATGTCGGCCCTGAAGTAATCCCGGAACTCACCGCCGGACTGACAGAGCGTGGCTGGCCCAACGCGGACTTGAACAAGCTGCTGGGCGGCAACTTCCTGCGCGTCGCGCAGACGGTATGGAAATAGGAGCCGAAATGTCTGCAATTGCAATTCGAGGCGCAAAGGCCCCGTCCCGCATCCAGCGTACATTGGCACAGGCGTTGGCGCTCGCGACTATCGCTTGCTGCGGATGGGCGGGCGCCGGCGGAAGCCGGGATGTGACCGTCACCCTGCCGGAATCGACCGCGGTCGACTTGAAAGAACAGCTCACCAGTGCCAGTTCGCCCACGCCGCTGAGCGTGCTGGGGCTCGAAGGCGCCGCAGACTTTGTCCCGGTCGTGCCGGTGCCGATACGCGATGGCGTGAATCTCTCGGCCAATCTCATTATTCCCAAAAGCGCTGTGCCGCAGAAGCTGCCGGTGATTCTGATCCGCACGCCCTACACGCCTGCGTCGGAACTCAGCGAGCCTCTGGCGCCGTCACTACTGTCGCGCTTGGTGAAAAACGGCTATACGATCGCGATCGTCAACGATCGCGGGACGCAGTTGTCTGAGGGAAGGTATCATTGGCTGAAGGCCGCGAACACCGACGGCTACGACATCCTCGAGTGGATTACCCGACAGGCATGGTCGAACGGCAAGGTGGGCACCTTTGGTTGCTCGTCGAGCGCCGAGAGTCAGCCGCCGCTTGCCACGCTCAATCACCCGGCGCACAAAGCCATGGTCGAGATGGCCGGCGCGACCGGCGTCGGCAGCATTCCCGGCTATCACGACCAGGGTATTTTTTATCACGGCGGGGTGCCCGACCTGGCGTGGTCCTGGTGGTATCACCGCTTCGGTTTGCAAGATCATCCGGTGCTGCCCGCGGGAGTGAGTCAGGACACGCGCTCGCGCATCGCCGCAAGCTTCTCACCCGAACCTGTCCACGGAATGCCCGATTTCCTGGCGCTCGTGAACCATCTGCCAAGTGCCGACATTCTGAGCGCCAGCGGTGTTCCCAAGAGCGAGTGGGAGAGCTTGATTCGTCTCGGTCCCGCCGACCCTGAGTGGCGGACTTTCGACTTCGTTCGCGACGGCGACAAGACCAAGGTTCCCGGTCTGCACATCGATAGTTGGTACGATGTGATCGAGGCCTACCCTACCGTCAAACTGTTTCAATATTTGTCGCGAACCTCACCCAATCAGCACCTCGTGATGGGGCCCACCGCTCATTGCCAAATGGGCACCGAGACGGTGACGACGTCGGTGGGAGACTGGCAGGTCGGAGACGGGCGCTTCGATTACGTGACCATGATCAGCGGGTTTTTTGACCGGTGGCTGAAAGATGACGACAAAGTTGCGGCGCTGCCGCCGGTTCGATATTACGTGCTCAACTCGAACCAGTGGAAGACGGCCGATGCATGGCCGCCGGCCGGAGGCCGATTGGTGCGCTGGTTCTTGAGCAGCGGCGGCCATGCCAACAGCGCGAACGGCGACGGCCATTTGTCTGCGCAGCTGCCGAAGGCCGGCGCTCGAACAGACGAATTCGTGGACGATCCCCTGCATCCCGTCCCTTCGCTCGGAGGCAGCTGCTGCTCGGACCAAGTCGCGCGGGATCAATCCGCCATCGAAGCCCGCCAGGATGTGTTGGTGTATAGCAGCGATCCCTTCCCTGTGACGACGCGCATCGTGGGCGACGTGAACGTTAGCCTGCACGTAGCCTCTTCCGCTCCCGATACGGACTTCATGATCAAGCTCATCGATGTGGATGCCGACGGTCACCCCTATAATCTCGCCGATACGGCGGTTCGCATGCGCTATAGAAACGGCTACCAAACCGATGCGCGAATGCAACTTGGTCAGGTCTATGCAGTGCAGCTGACCGGCATGGTGACTGCGACCGATCTATTGCCCGGGCATCGGCTGAGAATCGAAGTGGCCAGCACCAATTTTCCGAATTACGAGCGCAATCTCAATTCCGGCGGCCGCAACTTCGATGAGACCATCTCGCACGTCGCGCGAAACCGTGTGGTGCATACGGAGCGAAATGCTTCCTATGTCGAGTTCACCGTGATGCAGCCGTAGTCACGACAAACCGTACCACCGGAGTAGCCTACTCCAGCCACTGCGTGCCAAGGGCGTTACGGTGTGCGGCGATGTATGGGATCGATCCAGTACACCTCTTCCACCCGCTCCGCGGCATCGATTTGCAGATTCACCACCACAGACTCGTTGTCGCTGCGTACTAGCACGCATTCCAAGGGCGTATCGCTGGAACGATTGATCTCCTGATGCGGCACGTACGGCGGCACGAAGATGAAGTCCCCCGCGTCCGCCTCTGCGACGAATTCGAGGCGGTCGCCCCAGCGCATGCGCGCGATGCCGCGCACCACGTAAATGACGCTCTCCAGCGCACCGTGATGATGCGCACCGGTCTTGGCATTCGGATGAATGACTACCGTCCCGGCCCAAATTTTCTGCGCGCCGCGGGCAGAATTGACGGCGGCCGCGCGCAACATGCCCGGCGTCTGCGCGGTATTGCTGTCCAGCCGATCGCTCTTGATGACCTTGACGCCCTCATTGCGCCAGTCCGGCTTTGCAGTATCACCCATTGCCATGCTCAGCTCCGTCTCAACCTGCCAGCGCCTTGATCAGTACATCCCAATAGGTCAATCCCTTGTAGAACTCATTGACGCGAATTCTCTCATTGAGGCCATGGGCGAACTCTTCGCTGTCCATGATGAATACACCGCCGACGCCGTAGGTCGGAATGCCGGCGTTGCGGTACACGGCACCGTCGGTGGCGTACGCAGCCTGAGTCGGGACCACCGGCGTGCCGGGATCCGAGGCCGCAACGGCTTTCTCCACCGCCTTCATGACATCGGCGCGCATCGGCGAGGCATCCGACACCAGCGCATCGTAGCCCTGCTTGACCTCGACCTTGGGACCGACCAGTCCCTGCAATGTTTTCTGTACATCGGCCGCGCTGGTGCCTGGGAAAATTCGGCAGTTGATGGTGGCGGTGGCCGACTGTGGCAGCGCGTTTTCGGCGTGGCCTCCGGTGAGCATGGTCGCCACACAGGTGGTACGAATGCGGCCTAGATAGGCCGGAGTCTTGGAGAGCTCCGCTGCGGCAGCCGCGTTGCCGGGGTTTGCGGCGAACTTTGCCATCGCTTCACTGACCGGCCCCTGGGTCACGCGGCTCGCCGCCTTGAAATCGCCGATGGTCCATTCATTCCACTGCACCGGAAATTGGTAGCCTTGCACGGCCTTGAGTGCATCGGCCAGTTCGTAGATGGCGTTGTCGGCGCGCGGCTGCGAACTGTGGCCGCCTGGATTGCGCGTGGTGACGAGAAATTGCGCCGAGCTTTTCTCGGCGCCTTGGACATAGAAAATCAGAGCTTTCGCCGTGCCCTCGCTCAACACACCACCGCCGCCGTCGCCGTTGAGGGCGAATTCGGCGTCCATCAGATCCCGATGCTTGGTGACTATATCCCTTGCCGTTGCCTGCTCGGTTTCCTCGTCGCCGCTGAAGGCAATGATGAGATCGCGCGTCGGCACGAAGCCCTCAGCCTTGAGGCGTAGGAAAGTCGCGGTCAGCAGCGCCACTTCCTGTTTCACATCCGACGTGCCGCGGCCGTAGAAAAGGCCCTGCTCTTCGATCAGGCGGTAAGGATCCCGCTGCCAATCGCTGCGTTTTGCCGTGACCACGTCCATATGAGCGATGAGCGCGATCGGCTTTCCGCCGGTGCCGTCGCCCCGATAACGCACCACCAGGGAGGCGGTCTCGCCCAACGGCAGGATATGAATGTCTGCCTCAGGGAAACCGCCGGCCTTGAAGCGCTCCGCCAGATACTTGGCTACCAGCGGCACCTTGCCCTTGCCGATGGAGCTTTCGATGCCGATGATATTTGCAAAAATATCGCGGGCCTGGGCCTGAACCGCCGCCGATGGCGCTGCCGCGGCGGCGACGCCGACGGCTGCGAGGCTCATACTCAAGGCCCCGACGGCCAGAAAAACGCTCCAATGTCGCAATGCCATTATTTTTCACTCCCCCAATTCGTTTTCCCAGGAATAACTGCCACAATAACCGAACCCAATGAAATCTAGTGCGCAAATTCCCGTTTGGACCATCGCCGCCCCGGTCATTGCGGCCGCAACACTCCTTGCGGCCGGGTACTGGCACGGTGGATTCATCGTGGTACTCGTCGCCGCGGCTCTCGCCGGCAGCGTATTCGCGGCGGTCCATCATGCCGAAGTGGTGGCGCACCGTGTCGGTGAGCCCTTCGGCACCTTGGTTCTCGCACTCGCCGTGACTTTGATCGAGGTTGCCCTCATCGTCTCCCTGATGGCCGCAGGCGGCGAAGGTGCAGCGGGCCTGGCGCGCGATACGGTATTCGCCGCGGTGATGATTATTTTGAACGGCATCATCGGCCTGTGCCTGCTCTTGGGCGGCGCCAAACATCGTGAGCAGAGTTTCGGCCTCGACGGCGTCAGCGCTTCGCTGGTCGCCTTGGGCACCATTGCCATCATGACCCTGGTCTTTCCCAACTTCACCGTCACCACCCCAGGGCCCTACTATTCGCCCGGTCAGCTCATGCTCATCGCCGTCGTGACCTTGGTGATCTACGGCACCTTCGTTTTTACCCAGACAGTGGGTCATCGGCAGTTCTTTCTACAAGATGACGCCGACACATCGTCGCAGCACGCCGCCGCTCCCAGCAATGGCACCACCGCGGCCAGCGCGGTTCTGCTGCTCTTTTGCCTGGCGGCGGTGGTGCTGCTGGCGAAGAAACTGGCTCCCAGCCTGGAGGCGGCCGTGGATCGAGTGGGGGCGCCCGATGCCGTGGTTGGCGTGATCATCGCGGCAATCGTGTTGCTGCCGGAAGGGTTGGCGGCGCTGCGCGCAGCGCGTGCGAATCGCCTGCAGACCAGCCTCAATCTGGCTTTGGGTTCGGCGCTTGCCAGCATCGGGCTCACCATCCCAACGGTCGGCTTTCTCTCGCTCTACATGAACACGCACTTGCAACTTGGAATCGATTCCAAGTCCACGCTATTGCTGATGCTGTCGCTGTTCGTCGCGGCTCTGGTGCTGCGCACCGGCCGCACCATCATCCTTCACGGCGTGGTGCTGCTCACCGTGTTCGTGGTGTATTTATTTACCACCGTCGTGCCCTGATGCTTGTTCAGCTGCGCGCCGCCACTTCATCGATGTGCTTGAGCAGGTCTGCCGGATCTTCGTAGACGCGAAACGCGCCGGCACGCGCCAGCTCCTCTTCGCCGTAGCCGCCGGACAACAACCCCACGCCGAGCCCGCGCGCACGCTGCGCGGCAATCATGTCCCAGATGCTGTCGCCGAGCACCAGCGAGTCACGAATGTCGACTCCCAGGCGCTCTGCCGCGGTGAGGAATAAATCGGGATCGGGCTTGGCGTACTTCACTTGATCGCGCGTGACTACCGGCACCTTCGCGGGGTCGACACCAAGCGCGGCGAGATTCTGTCCGGCGGTCTCCATGCGCCCGCTGGTGGCGATGGCCCAGGGCATGCCTTGATCCGTCAGATAGTCGAGCAACTGGCGCGCGCCGGGCAGTGGTTGCACACTGGCCGACAGCGCCTTATAGGCCTCGGCATGCCGCGCGCGCAGCCGCTCCAGCCGCTCCGGCGTGTTGTCGAATCCGGTCTCGCGCAACAGAATATTGGCAAACAAGCCGCCGCTCATGCCGATCTTGCGGTGTATGCGCCATACCGACAGCGGAATACCCTCCTGATCCAGCGATGATTTCCACGCCAGCACATGTTGGTACACGCTGTCGATGAGCGTGCCGTCAAGGTCGAACAAGAAGGCGGTTTTCTTGCGTGTCATGGTTGCCGGTCGGCGAGAACCTTAAGTAATCCATCGATTATGCCTGCGCCCCGTGGATTCGGTAAGATGCGGGCAGGCTCGAAAGGGGGATGATTGATGAAGCACATCTTGATAGCCTCGTTGGTGCTAGCGTTGGGCCTCACCGCCGGCACCGCCCGAGCCGAGAAACTGCGCATTATCAGCTGGGCTGATTACGTACCCGCCGACCTGATCGCCGCCTTCAAAAAAGAAACCGGCATCGACGTGGAAGTCACCCTGTCCAACAACGAGGAAATGATTTCCAAGCTCCGCGCCACCGGGGGTGCGGGATTCGACCTGGCACAGCCCTCCCAAGATCGCATCATGGCCGCGCAGCGCGAATTCGGCATCTATAAGCCACTCGATCTTTCCAAGCTCAAGCAGGATGAGTTTCAAGCCGAGTTCTTGGACATCGTGCGCAAGAATACGACGATCGACGGCAAACAGTACGGCCTGCCCTACCTGTGGGGTACCGACGGCCTCGTGGTCAATGCCAAGCGCACTAAGATCGCAGATTATCCCGACCTGTGCCGCCCCGATTTGAAGGGCAAGACCGCCGTTCGCCTGAAGCGCCCAACGCTGATGGCCTTCGCCTTCGCGGCCGGCAAGGACCCGTTCGCGCTGTACGGAGATACCAAGGCTTACGGCGCGCTCATGGATCAGGTCGGCGCCGCACTCATTGCCTGCAAGGCCAATTTCAAATTTTTCTACGATAACAAGGATCAGCTGCTGAACGGCATTCGCACCGGCGAAGTCATCGCCGCCATGATGTGGGACACCGGCGGATGGACACTCAATCGGGACAATCCGGACATTCAGTTCATCGTGCCCCGCTCCGGCGCGCTGGGCTGGCTCGATACCTTCGCCCTGCCGGCGCGCGGCCGCAACGATGCCGCGGCCTATGCGTGGATCAACTTCAGCATGCGCCCGGAGAACGCCGCGCGCG
>JANYIY010000232.1 GCA_025358615.1 Gammaproteobacteria bacterium
GTGCGGCCAGCCCGGCCGCATCCAGCACATGCAGCGAGGTGTTGGCGATGGGCTGACCGAAGGCAGTGATGCGTTGTTTCGGCGCAAGGCGCTGGATCGCCGACCAGATGCTCGCTTGCGGATGACCGTAAAGGGCCCACAGTTCGCCGCCCGTCGCCAACAAGCGATCGCTGAGGCGCGTGTTCATGTCGGCGTCCGCACAAAGCATTTTGAGGGTTGGCAAGCCGATCCACTCGGCGTCGAGCAGTCGCTGCCAGAGTTGCGATCCGCCGTACATCAAAGTCGCGCCGCTACGCTGCAGCAGGCTGAGCAGGGCACGGCCCTGTGCCAATTCCTTGTCGAGCGGCAGCACCAGGCGCGCGCCGGTCAGCAGCGGCAGCAACATTTCCAAGGTTGCGCGATCCGAGTCAATGGGCGATGTTGCGACGCTCACGTCGCGCTCGCCCACTCCGGGCTGCTTGGCCATGGAATAGATCAAGTTCGCGAGATTACGGTGCGACAAACCGACTAAGTGCGAGGCGTCGGCGCCGCCCTCCGAGAAGGTCAGGCAGGCGGTGGAGTCCGCTTCGATGGCGGGCGAGGGCGCGATGTTGGACGCCGGCGCGGTGTGCGCCAACGCCACGGCCACGTCGATCAGGCCGATGCCGGCGATGGCGTCCAAAGGCTGCAAATTTCGCCCGATGATCGCTTTGGCGCCCGCGGCCGCCAACATTGCGGCGCGGCGCGCCGGCGGATCCGCAGGATCGAGTGGGACATAGACCGCCCCGACTTTGAGAATCGCCAGCAGGCAAATGGGCAACTCGACCGCGCTCTTCAGGCAGACGCCGACGCGCGATCCCGGCGTAATGCCCCTGTCACGCAAGTAGGCGGCGATGCGATTGGCCGATGCGTTGGTCTCCCCATAGGCGAGCTGCTTTTGCTCGCAGACCAGCGCCACCGCAGCGGGTGCGCGCTGCGCCTGCGCCTCGAATAGCTTGGCGAGCGTGAGCTCGCGCGGATACAGGATGCGGGTGTCGTTCAGTTTGCCGATCAAATCGGGCGCTTCCGCCGGATCGGCGAGGCTCAGTTGCGACAGACGGCGTGCGCCGTCGGCGACCGCGCTGGTCAGCACATTGCGGAAATAGTCGAGGATTCTTTCCGCCGTCGCGCCATCGAACTGATCGGTATTGTATTGGCAGGAGAAGCGCCAGCCGTCGGTGCGCTCCACCATGAAGAAGTTCAAATCGTAGATCGCTCCGGCCGGCAGCGACGGCATATCGATCAGCTTGAATTCCGTATAGGCGGTATTCTGGATGAACGTCTTCTGAAAAATGAAGTTGACCGAGATCGGGGCGCTATTGCTGTGGCTGCGCTCGCCCTTGACCATGCCGAGCAAGCGCTCGATGGGAATGTGCCGATGCTCGAGAGCCTGAGCCGTGGTGTCGCGCACGCGGTCCACGATGTCGACGAAACGCGGATCGCCGTCGAGCAGGTTGCGCAAGATCAAGGAATTGACGAACTGCCCCACCATCGGTTCCAGCTCGACCTGGTCGCGATCCGACACCTGGGTGCCGAGGACGATCTCGGTTTGGTTCGTGAAACGGGCCAAAGTGGCGCACAGTGCGCCGAGCGCCGCCGCGAACAGCGTCGCACCGCGGTCCGCGCTCAAGGCTTGAGCACGATCGGTCAAGTCGCGCGGCAGGACACGCGAAACGATGGCGCCGTTGGTGGTCGGCATCGCGGGCTTGGGATGGTCGGGAATGACCTTGAAGGGCTTGATTCCGGCGAGCTGGCGGGTCCAATAGGTGGTTTCAGCCTCAGTGCCCCGCACCCGCAGCCACTCCAATTGCCACTGGGTATAGTCGGCATACTGGATCGCCAGGGGTTCGAGCGGCGGCTCCAGGTTCTTGCACACTGCATCGTAGATCACGCCCATCTCGCGCGCCATGACACCGATCGACCAGCCGTCCGAGACGATTTGGTGAGTGGTGACCAAGAGGATCGATTCCGTGAGCGAATGCCGCAACAAGGTCACGCGCAGCATGGGCCCCGCGGACAGATCGAAAGGCGCACGCGCCTCGATCACGCCGATCCTGTCGCCTTCCGCTTTTTGCAGATCCGGGCTGAGCGCGCCCAAATCTATTTCATTGACGCGAAACGCAATGCGCGGCAGGACACGCTGCACCGGCGCGCTGTCGACCTCGAAGAATACGCTGCGCAGGATCTCATGGCGCTCGATGATCTTGAGCCAGGAGGCCTCGAGTACGTCGATGAGAACCCGGCCCTCGAGCCGCCATCGCACTGCGACATTGTACGAAGAGCTGCCTGGATCCAAGCGATCCAGCAACCAAAATCGCTCTTGCGCCACCGAGCAGGGGAAGTCGGAACTCGTTACGGTATCCGTTACGGAACCCGTTACGGAACCCGTTACGGTGCCCGGCTCGGCACTCGGCTCCGTGGCGGCTTCCGCGACGGCCGTGCGCGCGGCTTCGCCGGGCGCGCCGTGCGGCGCAGCCGTTTGCATGTCGAACACTTTGTCCGCAGGTTTTGCCATTGCGCTAGCGGCTCAACTCGCTTTCCGATTACGTTTGAACTGGCCCAAGGAGGGCAGCGACGATGCGCTGCTGACGGCCGCGGTCTCCGCCGCACCCGAAATCACCAGGGCTGCAAGCGCCGCCGCATTGCGATGCTGCAGCAGCTGTTTCGCCGTAATCTTGATGTCGGCACGATTCGCGCGTGCGGTGATCTGGAACAATTGAATGGAGTCCGCGCCCAACTTCAACAAGTCGGCGGTGATGCCGACGCGCTCCAGCCCCAGGACCTCGGCAAATATTTTCGTCAGCGCCGCTTCAGTGTCGTTCGACGGCGCCACGAATATCTCTTTGACGAGCTGCGCCGCGTCGGGCTTGGGCAGCGCCGCGCGGTCCAATTTTCCGTTCGGCGACAGCGGCAAGGCCTCGAGGCGGATCCACGCCGAGGGAATCATGTACTCCGGCATGTCTTCCGCGAGCAGCGCGCGCAGTGCTTCGGGAGTCGCGCCCGCTCCGGCCTTCTCCACATAGTAAGCGACGATGCGCGGCGTCCCGGGAACATCCTCGCGCAAAATGACGGCCACTGCGGGGAATTGCGCTTTCTTCGTCAACACGGATTCGATTTCACCGAGCTCGATGCGGAAGCCGCGCAGCTTGATCTGATGATCGATTCGGCCGAGCACCTGCACCGTGCCGTCCGGCAGCCAACGCGCCAGGTCGCCGGTGCGGTAGATGCGTCCGGCCATGAATGGATTCGGCAGGAACTTCTCGGCGGTCAGCGGCGCACGCTTGTAGTAGCCACGGGCAACGCCATCGCCGCCGATATGCAATTGTCCTGGTATGCCGATGGGCAACGGTTGATCGTTCTTGTCCAGCACGTAGAACTGGGTATTGGCGATGGGCGCGCCGACCGCGATGGGCGAATCGCCTGCGACGACGCGGCTGCACGATGACCAAATCGTGGTCTCGGTCGGCCCGTACATGTTCCAAAGCTCCCCGGAGCCTTGCAGCAGGCGATTGGCGAGTTCGCGCGGTAGAGCTTCACCGCCGCACAATATCTTGAAATTGGGCTTCGACTTGAAGCCTGCTTCCAGCAGCAGGCGCCAACTCGCCGGGGTCGCCTGCATCGCAGTCGCCCGCACGCTGTCCAATTGCTTCAGCAGCTTGAAGCCGTCGATGACGGCGTCACGCTCCGCTATGACGACCTTGGCGCCGACGATGAGCGGCAGGAACAGCTCGAGTCCGGCAATGTCGAAAGAGATGGTGGTGACGGCCAGCAGCACGTCGCGCTCGTTGAGACCGGGCCGGCGCGCCATAGAGGTCAACAAATTCACCACCGCGCGATGCGAAATCTCCACCCCCTTCGGCAGTCCCGTCGAACCGGAGGTGTACATGACGTACGCCAGGCTCTCGGCATTCGTCTTAACTGTGGGGGCCGCGGTTGAAGCGCTCGCGATCGCGGCCCGCTCCTTGCGCACGTCGATCAACGGCACTGCCGCGCCGACCAGATTGGCATTCTCGGAACCGTCGGAGATCAGCGCAGCGACTTCCGCTTCACCCAAGATATGGCGCAGGCGCGCCGCCGGATGCATGGGGTCCAAGGGCACGTAGGCGCAACCCGCCTTGAGCACGGCGATCAGAGCCACCAGCATGTCGAGCGAGCGGTCGATCGATACACCCACCATCCTGCCGGTCTTCTCTCCCTTGATGCGCTCGCGCAGGAGATTTGCCAATTGATTGGCACGGCGGTCGAGAGCCTGATAGGTCAATGTCTCGTCGCCGAATTGTGCGGCAATCTCATTGGGCGTCGAATTGGCCTGGGCTTCGATGAGTTCGTGAACGGTACGATCGCGCGGATATTCCGCGACGGTGGCGTTGAGCCGCGTGAGCATTTGCTGATCGGTCGAGGGGACGCACGATGCGCGGATGAGCGGCTGCGCGGCATCGGCGACAAAGGCTTCGAGCAGCGCCTGGTAGCAATCGAGCCAATGCGCGATGGTCTCGGCATCGTACAAGTCGGTGTTGTAGTCGCAGTCCATGCGCAAGCCGTCAGGCGATTCGATCACGTTCAGGAACAGATCGAAATTGACGTATGCCTTGGCATTTGGCACCACGTCGATGGTCAAGCTGGCCACTTCGATGCGGTCGGCAAGCCGTTCGAGATTGAATTGAATTTCTGCCAGCGGCAGACGGCCCTGCTCGCGCGGCAACGCCAACTTGCGCACCAGCGTGCCGAAGGTGTACTCCTGATGTTCGTAGGCTTCGATCACGCGTTTAGCCGTGGCGGCCAGATACTCGGATACCTTGGTGTCGTTGTTCCACGCGCCGCGGATGGGCAGGAAATTCACGCAATGACCGACCAGGATCTGATCCTCGAGCAGCGATTGACCCGCTGTCGGCACGCCGACCACGACTTCGTTTTGTCCCGCGAAGCGCCCCATCAAACCCTGAAATGCCGCCAACAAGGTGACGAACAGAGTGCTGCCTTGCTTCGCGCCGGCTTTCTTCACCGCCTGATAAAGCTTGGCGTCGATGCGCCGGCACAGGCTCGCGCCGCTGAAAGATTTCTCGGTCGGACGGGCCCGATCGGTGGGCAATTCCAACGGCTGCGGCCGCTGCGCAAATTGATCGAGCCAAAACTTCTCCGTCTTGGCCAGATCGGCGGGATCGCGCTTGGTCTGTGCAAGTGCGTACTCGCTGAACGGCAGTGCATCGGGCAATTGCGGTTGCACACCGCGGCATAGGTCGCCATAGATCTGCGCCAGTTCATTCACCAGCACGTTGATCGACCAGCCGTCGCAGATGATGTGGTGGGCGGTCAGCATGAGGGCATGCGAATCGCCGGGCAGCTTCACCAAGTGGGCGCGAACGGCGCGCCCGTTGACGAGATCGAAGGCCGTATGCGCGTCATCGTCCAGTAGTTCCGCGTAGGCGCGCGCCGCCTCCTTGGGTGATTTCGCCGACAGATCCGTGACCGGATAGTCGAAGCTGCCGGCCGCACCTATGCGCATTTCTTCGCCGGTGGCGCTGAACGCGGCACGCAACGCATCGTGGCGCGCATACAGGCGATTCATGGTCTCTTGCAATGCGACCGCATTGAGCTGGCCGTGCATCTGCAGACTGACGGATTCGTTGAAAGCACAGGATGCTGCGTCGCCCATTTGGGCGGACAACCAGATCTCCATCTGGCTCTCGGTCAAAGGCACCGAGGACACGACGGCAGAGGCGGCGGCCGTGCGCGACGCGGCGGCTGTGCCTAGCCCGAGAATTCCCACCGACTGCAATGCCTCGAGACTGCTCTCGAAGGCCGTGTAAATCTGCTCGAAATCGGCATCGGAGTGCTGCGTGGTCAGGAAGCACGGGAAACCGTCCTGAATGTGCAGACCGCGCTCGCGCAGGTGGTAATAGAACAGCGTCGCGAGCGGGTGCTCGTTGTGAAAATGAAAGAAGAACCAGCTCGCGTAGGATTCGATCTTGGTGGCAACGCCATGGCTGCTGAACAGTTCATTGAGCCGATCCGCCAGCGCGGCCGTCTTCTTCGCGAGCTTCTCGTGCAGCTCCGGACCCTGACTCTTGATGTGATTGAGCACCGCCCATACCGAGGCCAGCACCAGCGGGTGGCGCACGAAGGTTCCGGCGAAGAAAGTCACACCCATTTCGGGGAAGGAATTGTCGCCGTAGCGCCACTGGCCGCCATCCAAGGCATCCATGAATCGGGTATTGCCCGCCAATATGCCGATGGGCAGGCCGCCGCCGACCACCTTGCCGTAGGTGGCGAGGTCCGCGCGGATGCCGGTCACCGCCTGCATGCCGCCCGGATGGGTGCGGAAACCGGTGACTACTTCGTCCATGACGAAGCAGGTGCCGGAGGCTTCGGTGATGGCGCGCACTTCGCGCAGAAACTCGAACGGCCGCAAATTAGGATGACGGCTTTGCACGGGTTCGCAGATGACCGCGGCGAGGCTGTCGGCGTTTTCCCGAATCCACTGCAGGGTCTGCGGCG
>JANYIY010000240.1 GCA_025358615.1 Gammaproteobacteria bacterium
ATCAATTCGCCGCAATTGTTGCAGCTGTCGGGGATTGGCCCGGCAGCCACCTTGCGGGCAGCCGGCATTACGCCGCTGCTCGACAACCAGGCGGTCGGCGGCCACTTGCAGGATCACCTGGCCGTGGTGTACTCCTTCAAGGCGACGCAGCCCACCCTGAACGACGAGCTGCACTCGACCGTGGGCAAGCTCGTTGCCGGTCTGCGCTACCTCATCGCCCGGCGCGGCCCGCTTGCTTTGAGCGTCAATCAATTCGGCGGATTCGCCCGCGCCAACCCGCAAGGCTCGCGGCCGGATGTACAGCTGTATTTCAACCCCGTGACTTACGGCACAGGCGATGCCACTCGGACCCGCATTGAAGTCGATTCTTTTTCGGGATTCTATTTGTGTTTCCAGCCCACGCGTCCGACCAGCGTCGGCCGAATCGATATCGCGAGTGCGGACTTCCGCCGCGCGCCCACTATCGCGCCCAATTATCTGTCCACCGAGAAGGACGTTGCCGACGTTGTGCACGGCGGCCGGCTGCTGCAGGCCATCGGCCGCACTCAGGCGATAAAGGCATTGATACGCGAACCGATCGCGCCCGACCTCACCACCATGGGGTCGGCCGAACTCATTGCCGATTTTCGCGCACGCGCCAGCACGGTGTACCACCCGGTCGGTACCTGCCGGATGGGCGGCGCTGTCGGCGAATCCGTGGTCGATGCAGCGTTGCGGGTGCATGGAGTCGATGGCCTGCGCGTCGTCGATGCCTCGGTATTTCCCACGGTGACCTCGGCGAACACCAACGCGCCGACCGTCATGGTGGCGCAAAAAGCGGCTGATCTGATATTGCGGTGTTGAATCCTAGGAAGGGGCAAGCGATGAAGCTCGACAGTGTCAAAGTGTTTCTTGTGAGCAATCCGCCGCCGAGTTTCGGCGGCCGTTATTTCGTCTTCCTGAAATTGAAGACGGCCTGCGGCATCGAGGGGGTCGGAGAGGTATACGCCGCCACCTTCGGCCCTAGGGTCGTGGGCCGGATGATCGAAGATCTGTTTGCGCGGCGCTTTGCCGGACGCGATCCTTTCCAAATCGAATCTCTGTGGCGCGAGAGCTACGGTTCGGGATTCAGCTTGCGCCCGGACATATCTCTCATGGGGGTCATCAGCGGCTTGGAAATGGCGTGCTGGGACATCATCGGCAAGGCGGTGGAGCAGCCGATCTACAATCTCATGGGCGGCAAGGTTAACGAACGCCTGCGCAGTTACACTTATTTATATCCCGCTGCCGGCGAGGGGGACGAGTTCTACCATGATGCCGAGCGCTCCGCCGCGCGCGCGGCCGAATACGTGGCGCAAGGGTTCACGGGACTTAAATTCGATCCCACCGGCGGCTTCTCCGCCTACGATCCGCGTCAACCCACGCAGGAAGCGCTGGAACGCACCGTGCGGCTGGTGCGCTTGGTGCGCGAGGCGGTTGGGCGTAGCGCCGACCTATTGGTGGGAACTCACGGCCAGTTCACAACGTCCGGGGCCATTCGGCTGGCGAAGCAACTCGAACCCTACGATCCGCTGTGGTTCGAAGAACCCGTTCCTCCCGAGATGCCGGAGCAAATGGCCCTCGTGGCGCGTGGCACCAGTATTCCCATTGCCACCGGCGAGCGGCTGACCACCAAGTACGAATTCGCACGGGTCTTGGCGAGCGGCGCAGCCAACATCATTCAAATGAATTTGGGCAGAGTCGGCGGCTTGCTGGAGGCGAAAAAAGTGGCGGCCCTGGCGGAGGTGCATTACGCGCAAATCGCGCCGCATCTGTACTGCGGTCCCGTGGTGGGAGCGGCCAACATTCAAATCGCCGCCTGCTCGCCGAATTTTCTGATCCTGGAAAGCATTCAGCAGTGGGGCGGCATTCACGCCAAGCTGCTGCATAATCCAATTCGCTGGGAGCAGGGTTACGTCATTCCGCCCACCGCGCCGGGGCTCGGAGTCGAGCTCAACGAGGACGTGGCGCGCGCGCATGCCTATGTCGACGACAGCCCCCTGCACTTGGAAATGATCGATCGCCCGTTGGGCTGAGGAGTGAGTTTGCGTTACGGCTTCGTTGGACTAGGGCATCTCGGCAAACATCTCGCCGTCAATCTGGCGCGCGGCGGCTTTGAGGTAAGCGTCCACGATTTGGATCGCAGCACCGCCGACACGGCGCTGGCCGCCGGCGCGGCCTGGGCGAATTCCATAGCGGCGTTGGCCGAGAGCTGCGATTGCCTGATCACCTGCCTGCCCTCCCCAGCGGCCACCAAGGCGGTCATGGATCAGGCATTACCGGCCCTGCGCCGCGGCAGCACCTGGATAGAGATGAGCACCAACGATTTTGCCGAGGTGCAGGCACTCGCCGCGCGCGCCCTCGAGCAGGGAGTCGACACGCTAGCCTGTCCGGTGACCGGTGGCGTGCACAAGGCGCAGGCCGGCGACATCACGGTGCTGGTCGGAGGCTCACGCTCCGCTTATTTACTGCATGATCCGGCACTCAAAGCGATGGGCGGGCGCGTCATCTACCTGGGCGGCATTGAACAGGCCGCGGTCACCAAGGTCGTCACCAATATGTTGGCCTTCATTCATTTGATCGCCGCCGGAGAGGCTCTCATGTTGTGCGCCAAAGGCGGCGTCGACCTGCGCTCTGCCTTCGAGGCCATCGCCGCAAGCTCGGGCAACAGTTTCGTACACGAGACCGAGAGCCAGGTGATTCTCAACGGCAGCTACGATATCGGCTTCACGATGGATCTCGCCTGTAAGGACGCCGGCTTTGCGCTGGAGTTCGGGCGCCGCTTCGGCGTACCGCTCAAGCTCGCCGGAGTCATGGAGCAGACCTTCATCGAGGGACGCGCGAAATACGGCGGCGCGGCATGGTCGTCGATGATTGTGAAGTTGCTCGAAGATTCCGTCGGCACTTCGCTGCGCGCGCCGGGATTTCCAGCGCGTTTGGGACCCGATGACACGTGAAGCGGCCATCGGCAGAGCGCGAATATGTCGCAATTTGGTAAGGATACAGCGCTAACAAAATAGCGGCGTGGGGGCGATGCGCTACGCTCCGGTGAAACAAGCCAAGCAGTATTGCTGGCGCCGGGATGCTTAGAGTTCAAGAGCCGATCGATCGGCGACGTGCCGTTTACGGGGGCACGCCGCGCAGCATGCGTTTGCAAATCTACAATTCTGAAGGGATGAACCGATAAACTCAAATCCGAAGTTGTCCTGCGCGATTGCCGCCATCTTGAGCGGCTCAGGTGCAGGATTCGCGCAT
Source organism: Gammaproteobacteria bacterium (assembly GCA_025358615.1). GTDB lineage: Bacteria > Pseudomonadota > Gammaproteobacteria > Steroidobacterales > Steroidobacteraceae > Bog-1198. The sequence continues at coordinate 3,274 of JANYIY010000240.1, forward strand.
ACAGCCGGCGCCGCGGACACAGAGCCGTCGGAGGGAATCCAAGAGATCACCGTGACCGCACAGCGCCGTACGGAGAACATGCAGAACGTGCCGATCACCATCACGGCGCTGACCGGCGAGACGATCACGCAATTGAACATCACCACCTTGAACGACTACGTTAAATTCCTGCCCAATGTAACCGTTGCCAATCAAGGGCCGGGGCAAGGGCTCATTTACATGCGAGGCTTGGCCACGACCGAGGATGGACAGCAATCCTCGGGCGCCACCGGCAGCTTTCCCAATGTCGCGGTGTACTTGGATGAGCAGTCCGCGCAGCTGCCGGGCCGCAACCTCGATGTGTATGCGGCCGATATCGAGCGCATCGAGGTGCTCGAGGGGCCGCAGGGCACGCTCTTCGGCGCCGGTGCCCAGGCAGGCGTTATCCGCTACATCACCAACAAGCCCAAGCTCGACAAGACCGAAGCCATCGTCAACGCCGGCTATGGCTACACCTCGCACGGCGATCCCAGCAGCAGCATCGACGCCACATTCAATCTGCCGCTGATCGAAGACAAATTTGCCCTGCGCGCAGTCATTTACAATGAGCGTCGCGGTGGTTACATCAACAACGTGCCGGGCACCTTCACTCGCAAGAACACGGACTTAGGAATAGCCTACTACTTCGGCGGCGTCGTGCCGGAGAATAATGTGATCGGCAGCAATAATTCAGTGACCGGCAAAGCCATCAATCCGGTCAGCTACCAAGGTATTCGTCTCTCGGGCCTGTATCAGATCAATGACGACTGGAATGTGCTCATCGCTCAGTCGTACCAGAACATGGAAGCGGACGGGATCTTCGCCGAGATGCCGAACGGGTCCGACGTCCAGAAGCTGCCCGACCTGTCCGTGAATCTCTTCACGCCACAGTACAATAAGGACAAATTCGAGAACACCGCCTGGACCATCAACGGCCGTCTCGGTGCGCTCAAGGCCGTCTACACCGGCGGCTACCTGGTGCGAAACGTCGATCAGGTGGCGGACTACACCAATTACAACCGCGGCGCCTATGGCGATTACTACTCCTGCATCATCCCCGGAACGGCACAGGCAATCGCCAACGGCACGCCCGGCGGCGCGTGCCTCTCCCCGATCGCCACCTTCCGCGTGCAGCAGCACAACACCCATCAAAACCATGAGTTCCGCTTGAGCACCCCGGACGACTGGCGCTGGCGCGCGATCGGCGGCTTGTTCTACCAAGATTTTCTGGTCCAGGACATTTCGGACTGGCACTACCGCGCGGACGGCACAGGTTTCATTCCGCTGATCGCCCCGCCGACGTCAAGTGCGAACAATCACGCGGTCCGCGACGAGTCGATCGGTTTTTACGACGACGTTCAACGCGGCTACAAACAGAAGGCGGCCTTCTTCTCCACCGACTTCGACATCATTCCGAAGACTCTGACCATTACCGCGGGCACGCGCTACTACAATATGGACACCTTCGAGAAGGGTGCGAAAGGCGGCAGTTACGGCTGCCGTCCCGGCGGACTGTACCCCTTCAATCCCGGTGACAATCTCGACGGCGCCTGCAACAACGGCTTGAATCTCGACACTCTTGCCGTGCCTGCCGGCAATGAGTCGTATTCGGACAAGGCCATCGGCCTGCAGAAGACCTACAAAGGCTTCAAGAGCCGGGCCAATATCAGCTGGAAGTTCATGGACGACGGCCTGCTTTACTACACCTGGTCGCAGGGCTTTCGGCCGGGCGGATTCAATCGGTCCTCCGGATTCGTCAGCGCCGGCCAGTCGCCTTTGAAGGGCATATTCTTGACACCGATCGGCTTCGCTCCGGACGTGCTGACCAACAACGAATTGGGGTTCAAGACCCAGTGGCTGAACCATCGCCTGCAATTCAACGGCACCTTTTATCGCGAGGACTGGAAAAACGTCCAGATCGGACTGTTCGATCCCGGCGTGCTCGGCAACTTGACCTTCACCACAAACGGCCCGGACTATCGTGTGCGTGGCTTTGAGACCGAAATCATCGCGGCGCCGCTCACGGGGCTCACGGTTACCTTGTCGGCGGCGTGGAAT
>JANYIY010000060.1 GCA_025358615.1 Gammaproteobacteria bacterium
CGGAAGACAACGGAAAGACAACAGTTGTCTTTCGGCTACCTGTCACCCCAATCCCTGGTAGGACGCGCTCAGCAGCATCGCGTGCCCAAGTTCTGACATTCGAGAGGTAGTTTGTTGGTGGCGCGAGTCATTCGCGCCGCTCGGCGTAGATCGACTGCCCAAACTTCTCAACAGCCGGCACTATGATGTTGACCGGCCCAGGGCCCTGCCCGGCGGGGTGAGTCGGAGCGAGAAAACTGCTGCCTTCACTCACCCCACCGGGCAAGCGCTAAGCCATGTCGACAATCACCGCGCCGACGCCTTAGATCTCGAGGCGGGTGCCGATTTCAATCACGCGGCCGGGCGGCAGCCCGTAATAGTCCGCGATCACCTGCGCGTTGCGCGCCATCTGCATGAATGCTTTGCGGCGCAGCGGCGGCAGATCGGAACGCTGGCCGGGAATCAATTCCTCGCGGCTCAGAAAGTAGGTCGTGCTCTCAGGATCGTAGGGCACGCCGTGAGTCTCGGCCTCACGCAAGATCTCCGTGATATTCGGTTTCTCCATGAAGCCCACCTGAGCCACCACCCGTACGATTCCCTCGCACACGGGGGTCACTGTCAGTCGCTTGGACATTGAAATGCGCGGCAGCTCGCGGGTCACCACCGTCAGCAGTACCACCCGTTCATGCATCACTCGGTTGAACTTGATGTTGTTGAGCAAAGCGCGGGGGATGCCCGAAGCTTTCGCGTCCAGGAAAATGGCGGTGCCGGTCACCCGCACGGGGGGATCGCTCTTGAGCTCTTCCACGAAGTCGCGCACCGGCTTCTGCTCGCGCAGCAGGCGTGCCATGACCGAGGCACGCCCGCGCTGCCAGGTTTGCATCAGCCAGTAGATGATCAGGCCGGATACCAGCGGCAGCCAGCCGCCATCCTCCAGCTTGGTCAGGTTCGCCAGCAGGAAGGCGATGTCGATGACGAACAGCAAGGACAGGCCGGTGCGCAACGTGCGGCTCTCCCTGCCCGTCCGCGATTTGATCAGGCTCAGGGTCAGCGGCGTCACGATGGTCATTGCGCCGGACACCGCCAGGCCGTAAGCGCCGGCCAATGCCGCCGAGCTGCCGAAGCTCATGACCAACGTTAGAGCTGCGACCATGAGTATCCAATTCATGGTCGGCACGTAAATCTGACCGGCATGAACCGCTGACGAATGCTCCAACCGCAGACGCGGCAGCAACCCCAAACTCACCGCTTGGGTGGCTACGGAGAAGACGCCGGAGATCACCGCCTGCGAAGCGATGACGGTCGCGGCCGTCGCGAGGATGACCAAGGGCCACAGCGACCATGCGGGCGCCATCAAATAGAAGGGATTGCTGATGGCCGCGGGATTCTGGATCAGCAGTGCGCCCTGCCCGAAGTAATTCATGACCAGCGCCGGCATGACGACGCAAATCCAACCGAGGCGTATCGGCGCCTTACCGAAGTGGCCCATGTCGGCGTACAACGCCTCGCCGCCGGTGACGGTAAGAAATACGCCGGCCAGCACGGCGAGCGATCCGATCTGGTGCGTTGCCAAGAGCGACAGGCCGCGCGTCGGATCGAGCGCCAGCATGACCATGGGTTCGCGCACGATCCAGCTGATGCCCATCACCGACAATATCAAGAACCAACTCAGCATCACGGGACCGAAAACCTTGCCGACCGAACCGGTACCGTGCCGTTGAATCAGGAATAGGCCGATCAACACCAGCGCGGTAATGGGGAGAATCGGAATCTGTGCATCCGGCGCCGCCACATGCAACCCTTCCACGGCGCTCAACACCGAAATTGCCGGCGTGATGGCGCCGTCGGCAAAGAATAGCGAAGCACCTAGGATACCGAGCGTCCCATAGATCTTGCGGCGCGGACTTTCGCGCGCGGTGTTGATCACCAGCGCGGTCAGTGCCAGCACCCCGCCCTCGCCCTTGTTGTCGGCGTTCAATACCACGCTCACGTACTTGAGCAGGATGACGAGCACCAGGGACCAGAAAATAAGCGACAACACGCCGAGCACATGTTCCGGCGTGACGGCGATGCCGGGTCCGTTGAAACAGGCCGACATGGCGTACAGAGGGCTGGTGCCGATGTCACCGAACACCACACCGAGCGCCGCCAGCGCCAATGGCGCGAGCCGTCCACTCGAGTTGTGTTCGCCCGACATCGTTACCCGCGCAGATTAAGAATAAGGGCCCATCGTTGGGCCCTGTTTGGCTGGGGGACTAGGATTCGAACCTAGGTAAACGGTGTCAGAGACCGTTGTCCTACCGCTAGACGATCCCCCAAATGTTGTCCGTGCGCTACGCGCGAATCTACGGGGTCGGGGCGACCCCGTCCCATAGGCTCGCTGCGCGAGCAGCAAACCGAAACTCATCTCTACGGGCAGGCGGGGAATGCCTATCCGATCAGCGTTTGGAGAACTGAGTTCCGCGACGCGCTTTACGACGACCAACCTTCTTGCGTTCGACTTCGCGCGCATCGCGCGTGACGAATCCCGCCTTGCGCAAGGGCGGCCGCAGCATCTCATCGTAGGCCATGAGTGCACGGGTGATGCCGTGGCGGATCGCGCCGGCCTGACCCGTAATGCCACCGCCCTCGACGTGCGCCTCTACATCGAATTTTCCTTCGAGCTGTACCGCGCCAAATGGCTGTTGCACGATCATGCGGCCAGTTTCCCTGCCGAAGAACTCAGCCAGCGTGCGGCCGTTGATCGATACCTTACCCGTGCCTTGACTCAGATAAACTCTTGCGCTCGAGGTCTTGCGACGGCCGGTACCGTAAAAGGAATTAGCGGCTGTTTTTGATGCCATACGTCTGTCCTTCAGAATTCTTAGATTTGCAGCGCTTTGGGCTGCTGCGCTTGATGAGGATGCTCGCTACCGCCGAACACGTGCAGCTTTCTGTATATGCGCCGGCCCAGCGGGCCCTTCGGCAGCATCCCTTTCACGGCGAACTCGAGCGCGCGCTCGGGGTGCTCTTGCAGCAATTTGCCGAGCGAAATGCTCTTCAGATTACCCACGTAACCGGTGTGCTGGTGATAGAACTTGTCCGTGAGCTTGGCTCCCGTGACGCGTACCGCGCCGGCATTGATCACTACGATGTGATCGCCAAGGTCTTGATGCGGCGCATAATTGGGCTTGTGCTTACCCTTCAAGCGATGCGCAATCTCTGAGGCCAGACGGCCCAGAGTTTTGCCTGCCGCGTCGACTAGGAACCAGTCGCCACGTGTTTCTGCAGGCTTCGAAAATACGGTGTACATGAAAATACTCAGCTGTTTCAGGTCGTTAACGAAAGGCGCGAAAGTGTACAGAACGGCGCGCTCAGATGCCAGCCCTGCGCCTTACGACCGAAAGCTATAATATAGTGTCCACATGGATAATCGCAGTTTTAGCCCCATCGATCGCATCATCGGCGAAATTGATAGAGCGATCAAGGTCTTAAGTACTTCCGTGCACCCCTCCCGCAAGATTTCTGCAGTGCAGCAGGAGACCTCGCTGACGGCAGCAGAGCGCACTGAGTCCGCTCGTCTGATGCGAGTCAACCACTCGGGCGAGGTGGCAGCCCAGGCGCTCTACCAAGGGCAGGCCTTGACCGCCCGTACTGCCGGCGTCGCGGCGGCGATGCGCCACGCCGCCGCAGAGGAGACCGACCATCTCGCGTGGTGCGAACAGCGCTTACGGGAACTCAACGGCCGCACCAGCGTATTGAATCCCTTGTGGTACGCCGGTTCGTTCGCAATCGGCGCCCTCGCCGGCGCGCTCGGCGATCGAACCAGCTTGGGATTTGTGGCCGAGACCGAACGTCAGGTGGAATCGCATTTACGCGGCCATATGCAGCGCTTGAGCGCAGCCGACACCCGCAGCCGCGCCATCCTCGAGCAGATGACGCACGATGAGATGCAACATGGCGCCCAGGCAGCCTCGCTGGGGGCTGCGCAGCTGCCATTTCCGGTGGGCGAGGCCATGCGTCTGGCCTCCCGGCTCATGACCAAGGGCTCGTATTGGCTATAGGGCAAAGCCGTTAGTGCTTGCGATTCCGGGACTTATGTAATAAAACGTGCGCCAGCACAGGCGTTTCACAGACGATAAAATAACCAGGGAGAGACCATGGAAGAAGGGGCAAAAGCCTTAAGCGATATCCCAGCGATCAATCGTTTCTTGAGCTACTGCCGGATCCGGACAGTCCCTTCCAAGACCGTGATCATCCACGCGGGCGATTTGCCGGATATTTTGTACTACATCATCTCGGGCTCGGTCGAAGTCATGATCGAGGACGAAGATGGCAATGAAATGGTGCTGGCCTATTTGAATAAGGGCCAGTTTTTCGGCGAAATGGGCTTGTTCTACGAGCAGCCGACCCGCAGTGCCTGGGTACGCACCCGCCAACAGTCCGAACTCGCCGAAATGACTTATCCGCGTTTCCGGCAGATCGCCGCCGAAAGCCCCGGATTGATTTTCGAGCTGGCTACTCAGCTGGCGACCCGTCTCGACCGCACCAACCGCAAATTGGGGGATCTGGCTTTCGTCGACGTCACAGGCCGTGTCGCGCACGCCATCATGGATCTATGCGGCGAACCGGATGCGATGACGCACCCCGAGGGCATGCAAATTAAAGTGAGTCGGCAGGAGCTTTCCCGACTGGTGGGCTGCTCGCGCGAAATGGCGGGACGTGTCCTCAAGGTATTGGAAGAACAGGGCCTGCTACGCGCCACCGGGAAGACCATCGTGGTGTTCAACGCACGTCCGAAGGTCAAGACGCGGCCGTTGATCGTACCGGTGAAAGCCGGTGCCGGCAGCAGCGCCGTAGCGCCTAAGGGCGCGCGTGCGGAATCGCACGATGATGATGACGACGATGACGAGGAGGACGAATAGCGCCCCGCTCGTAGCGGTTAGCGATTAAGGGGTTAGCGGTTAGCCGATTCGCGGCCTATCTCTATTTGCGCCCGCATGGCCTTGATGGTGCCCGCGTAGTCCGCGCTACCGAATATCGCCGAGCCTGAGACAAAGGTGTCGGCGCCGGCGCGGGCAATCTGCGCCGCGTTGTCGACTTTAACGCCGCCGTCTATTTCGAGACGAATGTCGCGCCCGCTGGCGTCGATCCGCGCCCGAGCTTCGGTGAGCTTCTGCAGCGCCTGCGGGATGAATTTCTGGCCGCCAAACCCCGGATTCACGGACATCAACAAGATCAGATCGATTTTTTCGATCACGTAATCCAGCCAACTCAGCGGCGTCGCCGGATTGAATACCAGGCCCGGCTTGCATCCTGAATCCCGAATCAGCTGAATCGTGCGATCCACATGCAAGGTGGCCTCCGGATGAAAGCTGATGTAGCTTGCCCCAGCCTTCGCGAAGTCCGGCACCAGCTGATCAACCGGTGAAATCATCAAGTGCACGTCGATCGGTGCTTTGACTCCCGCCTTGCGCAACGCCTCGCACACCAGCGGACCGATGGTGAGATTCGGAACGTAGTGATTATCCATGACGTCGAAGTGAATCCAGTCCGCGCCGGCGGCAAGCACCGAATTGACTTCCTCTCCCAGGCGGGCGAAGTCGGCAGACAAGATGGAAGGGGAAATAATAATCGCCATGGTCACTCCTTCAGCGCATACCGCGCGCTGCGCGTATCCCTTCATAGGCCTCTTGGATGCGCTGCGTTTTCTCTTTAGCCACTTGCGCCATCGACTCCGGCAGACCGTTGGCAACGAGTTTATCAGGATGATGGCGGCTCATTTGGCGCCGGTACGCCTTGGTCACTTCCTGATTGGTGATATTAGGGTCGATTTCCAACTCCGCATAGAACTCAGCCAGCGAGCCTGTGCCGGCCGCCGGCCGGCTGCCGGCTCCGTTACCGGCGTCGGCACCACGACTCCGTTGCCGCGCGCGCAGGGAGGCCTCCAGGTACGCAAACTCGAGGCCGGACATGCCTAGTCTCTCGGCCACCCGCAGCAAGATTGCCCGCGCCGGCGGCGATATCCCATTGCCCGCCAATGCCGCGCGCAGCTGCAATTCCATGAAGGCCCGCAACAGATCGTGGCGTTGTCCGCACGCCTCGTGCAGCCGCTCGACCCCAAGCTCTGCGTCGTAGGAAGCGGATTTGCCGTTACGAAAGCACTCGATGGCTATGCTGATCTCGCGCGGCCCGAGCCGAAGCTCCTGCATCAGCCGCCGCGCCGCATCGATTTCGGCCTCGCTCACCCGGCCGTCGGATTTCGCGACATGGCCCATGAGTTCGAACGTGGTGCGGAAGAATTCGTCGGAAATCGATATCGAGTGCGTGCCGCGCGCGCCGCCGGCGGCGCGGCCGAATCCGCTGCTCTCGTAAAGCAAAAAGCCGATGACGGCGCCGATGACGGCTCCCCATACTCTCTGAGTGATGAGAAGGCCGATGAGAGCCCCAAAAACTATGCCTTTCCCACTCATTCGCGTTGACCTATCCCGCCTGTCCCGCCACACTCCCCTGCCGTCCGCCGCAATGGTAGCATCGCGCACGCATGCAACAGAGTTCGCTGTCACCCCCGCTTTTCGAGTCGCGCTTGCGCGGATTGAAAACAGTTCATCAAGGCAAGGTGCGCGACATCTACGATGTCGACGCCGAGCATCTGCTGATCGTCACCACCGATCGCTTGTCGGCTTTCGACGTCGTGCTGCCGGACCCGATACCTTTCAAGGGCGAGGTCCTGACCCAGATTTCATTGTTCTGGTTTGCCAAGACTCAGCACATCATTGCCAATCATCTGTCCGGCCTGAAGGTGGAGGATGTCATCGCCGACAGCGACGAGCGCGCGCAGTTGGCGGGCCGCGCCATGGTGGTGAAGAAACTCAAGGCGCTGCCGATTGAAGCGGTGGTGCGCGGCTATCTGATCGGCTCCGGCTACAAGGACTATAACCTTCACGGCTCGATATGCGGCATCGCATTGCCCGGCGGATTGCAAATGGCTGATCGATTGCCGGAGCCGCTGTTTACGCCGGCCTCCAAAGCACCCGCGGGCCAGCACGACGAAAACATCGACTTCGATGCCATGGTCAAGCTGATAGGCAGTGAGTACGCCGCCGAGATTCGGCGTGCAGCACTCGACATCTATCGATTTGCAGCGGAACACGCCCGGGCGCGGAATATCATCATCGCCGATACGAAATTCGAGTTCGGCATCGACCGGGCGGGACACCTGCGGCTCATCGATGAAGCCTTGACGCCCGATTCCTCGCGTTTCTGGCCCATGGCGTCGTACAAGCCGGGAATCAGCCCGCCGAGTTTCGACAAGCAATTCGTGCGCGACTATCTGGAGTCTCTGCACTGGAACAAGAAGCCGCCGGCTCCGCATCTGCCGCCGGATGTTCTGGCGCGCACCAGCGATAATTATCGCGAGGCGCTGCGGCTCCTCACGGCGTGAGACCTTCAAAGCCATGCGCCGTTGGTTGGCAGACCTGGAAGACGGATTGTTTCAAAAATCCCGAAGCATGGGGCCGCCATGGGGCGCCGTGCTGCGATGGCTGCGCTATCCCGCGGCACTGATTCGCGACTGGTTGGCAGGCGAGATCAACATCCGCGCGATGAGCCTCGCCTACACTACTCTGCTATCCCTCGTGCCGCTGATGGTTTTCAGCTTTGCCATATTGAAGGGTCTCGGCGCGCGCGGTGACTTGCAGGTAATCCTTCACGAATTCTTCCGCCCCGTGGGCGGCGCCGCGGCAACGCAGTTGACCGACAGCGTGATGCAATTCGTGACCAACATGCGCGGCGGTCTGCTGGGCACGCTCGGGCTGGCGTTTCTCGTCTACACCGTGATCACGACGATTCAAAAAGTCGAAGCGAGTTTCAATTTCGTCTGGCGGGTGCAGCGCCCGCGAAGCTTTGGCCGCCGTTTCACCAAGTATTTGGGTGTCATGATCCTTGGACCCGTCCTGCTCACCGTAGCGATCGGGCTGTTGGGCTTCGCGCAGCGCAGTTCCTTCGCACAGTGGCTGCAAGCCGTTGCGCCGCTCGCCGGGCTTCTGCTGTTCCTCGGCCAGATGCTGCCCTACGCCATCGTCGCCGTGGTTTTTACGTTCATGTACGCGTTCATTCCCAACACCGGGGTGCAATTCCGCGCCGCGCTGATCGGCGGGGTGACCGCCGGCATCATTTGGGCGCTGGTCGGCAAGGTATTCACTGCCGCCATCGTGTACTCATCGCAGATGGTGGCGATTTATACCGGATTCGCCATCGTGCTCACCACCTTGATCTGGGTGTACTTGAGCTGGCTCATTCTGCTCATCGGCGCGCAGCTCGCCTTTTACGTGCAATTTCCGCAGTACCTGCGCCATGGTCACGACAGCGTCGAACTCACCGGCAGCGATCGCGAGCAAGCGGGCCTGTCCATCATGTATTTGATCGGGCGCGACTACGCCGCCGGCAAGGGTTATTGGAACCCGGGCCGTCTCGCGGCCGAGCTCGATATCCCGGGCATTGCGCTTGCGCCCGTGCTCGCCTGTCTGGAACAAGGCGGCTTGCTGGTGGTGACGGAGAAGGAACAATTCGTTCCCGGCCGCGAGTCCGAAGGAATTCTGCTGGCCGACATCGTGGCTAGCGTGCGCAGTCTGCAGATAGGGCGGCTGCCGATCGAAGTAACCCGCGTGACGAGTGCAGCGCAGGTGATGCGGGAAGTCGAGGCCGCCATGCGCGAGCGCTTGGGCACGCAATCGCTCAAAGATCTAATCGCCGGCGATGGTCATGTCCTGAAGCAGGATTGATCCCACACGCGTGCCGCCGCGCGCGTCGATGTCATCGCCCACAGCCGCCACACCCAGCAGCATCTCGCGTAGATTTCCAGCGATGGTAATCTCCGCCACCGGATACTGCAGGGCGCCATTTTCGACCCAGAAGCCCGCCGCGCCGCGCGAGTAATCGCCGGTGACCATATTGATACCCTGTCCCATGAGTTCGGTCACCAGAAGGCCGGTACCGAGCCGCGACAGCATTGCATCCATGCCGCCGGCAAGCGTCGGTGCGACCAGCAGATTGTGCGGGCCGCCGGCATTGCCGGTGGTTGCCAGGCCCAGTTTACGCGCGGAGTAACTGGAGAGAATGTACCCGGTGACAACCCCGTCGGCGACCAGTTCGCGATCGTGGGTCGCGACCCCCTCCTCATCGAACGGCGCACTGCCCGCTGCCTTCAGAATGTGCGGCCGCTCGGCAATCGAGAATCCGCGGGGAAACACTTGCTGACCCACCGAATTCAACAGAAAAGAAGACTGCCGGTACTGGCTGCTGCCGCGAATCGCCGCAGTGAAATGACCGATCAAGCCGCGCGCAATCTCCGGCACGAACAGCACCGGTGCGCGGCGCGTGCTGAGGCGGCGGGGACCTAAACGGGCAATCGTGCGCCGCGCGCTCTCGCGGCCGATGGCCTCGGCGCGTTCCAATTCGTGCCAATCCCGCGAACTGCTGTACCAATAGTCGCGCTGCATATCCTCACCGGTTCCGGCCAGCACCACGCAGCTCAAACTATGCGAGGTGGTGGGATAGCCGCCCACGAAGCCGTTGGTGTTGCCGTACACATGCAACCCCTGATGAGTGCCGAGCGATGCACCCTCGGAATTATTGATCCGCGCATCGAATTCCAGCGCCGCCGCCTCGCAGGATTTGGCGATCTCGATCGCCTGGTCCGCGGTGACGTTCCAGGGATGCGAAAGATCGAGATTCAAGGGCGCACGCTCCATCAGGGCGGCATCCGCCAGCCCCGAACAGGCATCTTCAGCCGTGAAACGCGCAATACTGCAGGCCTTGGCCACCGTCGCCCGGACCGCCTCCAGCGAGAAATCCGCGGTGCTGGCCGACCCCTTTCGATGGCCAAAATACACCGTAATGCCCATGCTGCGGTCGCGCTGGTGCTCCAAGGTTTCGACCTCCCCCAGTCGCACACCGACCGAAAGACCCGTATCCTGGCTGACTGCCGCCTCGGCTTGCGAGGCGCCTCGAGCGCGTGCCTCTTCCAGGGCGCGCTCTATGATTGATTCTAAGTCTTCTTGGGCGAGGCGAACCGGGTTGCTGGATACAGCCATCTTAAGTCTCCAATACTCTCTTTCAGGATTCCGAACGGCGATTCTACCGGGGCGCAGGTGTAGCATGGGCGATATGACGAGTGAGAACGATACGGACACTTCCGGCGAATCCGAGGAGCAGCGCCAGAGCAAGAGCGCGCGCAAGCGGGAGGCAGCTTCCCTACAGGAATTGGGTGTGAAATTGTCGGCCCTTCCCGATCAGGAGATCAAGGCCTTGGACTTGCCGGACAGCCTATTCGTGGCACTGCGCGATCTGCGCCGGCTGCCCTCGCACGGGGCGCAGATCCGGCAGCGCCAATACATCGGCAAGCTGATGCGCGATATCGATCCGGAGCCGGTACTCGCCAAGCTGGCAGAGCGCAAGCAACGGCATGACCTGGAAATTCGGCACTTCCAGGAAATCGAGCGCTGGCGCGATCGGCTGCTGTCGGAACCCGCCACGGCCATAGATGAGTTGCTGAGTGACTATCCGAAGGCGGACCGGGCTACGCTCGCCAAACTGCTGGAAAAGGCCGAGAGAGAGCGCCTCGAGCAGCGCTCTCCCGTGGGTGCGCGGGAACTTTTCGCGTTTCTTCGCCAGTTGCTCGGATAGGCTTTGATAAACTAAAGGCCTATGACAGCCCTGATCGGAATCATTATGGGATCGTCTTCCGACTGGGAAACGATGCAGGACGCCGCCGCCGTTCTCGATTCATTGGGAATTGCGCACGAGGTGCGCGTCGTATCGGCACATCGCACGCCGGATCTTCTGTTCGAATACGCCGCTTCGGCCCGTCAGCGAGGTTTGAAAGCCATCATTGCGGGCGCAGGCGGCGCCGCACACCTGCCTGGCATGACGGCCGCTAAAACCTCGGTTCCGGTATTGGGTGTGCCGGTGCAATCCAAGGCACTGAATGGCATGGATTCATTGCTGTCGATTGCCCAGATGCCGAGCGGCATCCCCGTCGCCACCTTCGCCATCGGCAGCGCCGGTGCGAAGAATGCCGCGCTGTTCGCTGCCGCCATTCTCGCCAATGATTCGGTGGATATACGCACGGCTCTGGATGCCTATCGCCAGGCACAGACCGCTGCCGTACTCGCCAAGCCGGATCCCCGCGCCTCTTGAAATTGTCGCGCGTTGGCATTGTCGGCGCCGGTCAGTTGGGACGCATGCTGGCGCTCGCCGGTTACCCGCTGGGCATCCGCTGCATGTTCCTCGATCGCAGCGCCACCGCGCCGGCCGCACAAGTCGCGCCGATACTGACCGGCGAACTCGAGGACGCGGCACAACTCGCCGCGCTCGCCGGCGCCAGCGATGTCGTGACCTTCGATTGGGAGAACATCGCCGGCAGCGCACTCGCACCGCTCGAGAAATTGACCAAGGTTCGCCCGCCGCGCGCAGCCCTCGAAGTGTCCCAGGACCGCATGGCGGAAAAGGCGCTGTTCTCCGAGTTACGAATCCCGGTTGCGGCGCATGCTGCCGTCGACGATGAGGAAACGCTGCGGCGCGCCATCACCAAGCTGGGCCTGCCCGGCGTGCTCAAGACAAGGCGCTTGGGCTACGACGGCAAGGGCCAATTTGTTTTGCGCAGCCTGGCGCAAATCGGTGCGGCTTGGGCGGCCATCGGCGGCCGTGGTTTGATCTACGAGAAATTTCAAGAATTCTCGCGTGAAGTCTCCATCGTGGGTGCGCGCTCAGCGACGGGCCAGAGCGTGTTCTATCCGCTGTCCGCAAACACTCACGGCGGCGGAATCTTGCACTACAGCATCGCGCCGTTCGTCAATCGCAAGCTCGAGCGCGCGGCCCGGATATACCTGAAACGGGTCATGCAAGCTCTGGACTATGTAGGCGTGCTCACGATTGAATTCTTCGTGGTCAAGGGCCGCTTGATTGCCAACGAGATGGCGCCGCGAGTGCACAATTCAGGGCATTGGACCATCGAGGGCTGCGTCACCAGCCAATTCGAGAACCATCTACGGGCCATTTGCGATCTGCCTTTGGGCAGCACCCGCGCCCTGGGCCATACGGCCATGGTGAATTTTCTAGGTAAAATGCCCGATCGCGAGCTGCTCCTGGCGATCGATGGCCTGGCTTTTCATGATTATGGAAAGGAGCCGCGCCCGGGGCGCAAATTGGGCCACTGCACCCTCCTCAAAGGCAGCACAATGGAGCGGAATTCGGCGCTGACCAAAGTACTAAAATTGATTGAATGGTCTTGAGAACCGTCCATTTCGCGGACAGGCGGCCAATCCCGTAGACTGCCCCAGTGATGTATTTAGAACTCTTCAAGCTGCATGAGTTGCCGTTCCGCTTAAGCCCGGATCCGCAGTTCCTATACTTGAGCAAACAGCATGCACGCGCCAAAGCGTACATGGAATCGACGATTTGGTTTACCGACGGCTTCGTCGTCATTACCGGTGAAATCGGCGCCGGCAAAACCACGCTGATCGAGACTTTTTTGCACGAGTTGCAGACCGATGCGGTGGTCGCGCAAATCAATCAGACCCAATTGTCGCCGACGGCGTTTCTGCAGACCGTTCTGGTGCAATTCGGCTTCTCCCCCTTCCACATGAAGAAGCCGGAGGTGCTCGCTACTTTAAATCAATTCCTGTTGGAACAGCACATGAGCGGGCGCAAGGTCCTGCTGATCGTCGACGAGGCCCAGAACCTGACTCACCGCGTGCTCGAAGAGGTGCGCATGCTGTCAGGCATCGAGACCACCAAGGAGAAGGCGCTGCGCATCATTCTCGCGGGCCAACCCGAGCTCAACGAAAAGCTCAACTCCGCGGAACTGGTGCAGCTCGCGCAACGCGTGCGGCTGCGGTTTCATCTGTCGGCCCTGACGGAGGCTGACACCACCTCGTATATCGATCATCGCCTGGAGGTGGCCGGCTCACAGGGGCGGCGCATCTTCGCCGAGAACACTTACCCCACGATTTACAAATATACCGGCGGCACGCCGCGCCTGATCAATACGCTGTGCGATACCTCGCTGATGGCCGCTTTCGGCCAGGATCGGGATACGGTGACCCTGGCCGATCTTGAAGCCGCGATCCATGAGCTGCAGTGGGGTGAGTTCTCCGGCGGCACGAACCGCATGCGCATTCCCCAAGTGGAGCCGCCGCCGCCGAGCAGCGGCTCGAGCCACACGGTCGGACGAATACTGCTGGCGAGCGAGGGTAAAACGGTGATTGAGCGCGAGCTCAAGCCCGGCCGACTGGTGATCGGTCGTACCGCAGACAACGATTTACAAATCGACAGCAAGTTCATCAGCCGTCATCACTGTCAAATCCTGACGCAAACCGACTCCTGCGTGATCGAGGATCTGAACAGCACCAACGGCATTTATGTACAGTCCAAGCGCGTGCGTCGCTACAACT
>JANYIY010000251.1 GCA_025358615.1 Gammaproteobacteria bacterium
ATCATGGTCTCGCTCGCGGTCTTGTCGATCAGCGTCACCGGGCGCGACGGCCAGCTTGACGAAGAGAGCCGGCGAATCGAAGGCCTAGTCGGACTGCTGCATGAGCGTGCATTGTTGGAGGGCCGCGACTTCGGCTTGCGAATCGAGCCCGCCGCCTATGAATTCGTGGTGTACGAGGCGCGCCGCGATCGCTGGCTGACGCTCGACCAGGAGCGCGAGTTTCGGCATCGCGAGTTGCCCAAGGGTGTCACCTTCCAGCTCGAGCTCGATTCCCAGGTCGTCGTCATCAAAACCATCGACCGCAAACTGGCCAGCGACCAAGCGCCGCCCGGGCCGCAGGTAGCCATCGCGGCAAGCGGCGAAGGGACCCCGTTTCGGCTGACGCTGCTGCGTGATGGAACGTCGGCCAAGGCCTCGGTCGCCGGCGACGCTCTTGGCAAGGTCAGCCGCGTCAGTTCGGATCATGCAGAGCAAACGGGAAAGCGCACTTGAATCCCGTTATGCGCGACCGCAACGCCGGCTTCACCTTGGTCGAAGTGCTGGTCGCGTTGATAATCGTCGCCATCGGTCTTGCCGCGCTGATGATTACCGTGAGCAGTACCGCGCGTACCAGCGGCACTTTGCGCGATAAGACTCTCGCCCAATGGATGGCGCTCAATCGCCTTTCTGAGGTGCGCTTGAACCTCACTAAATTCGGACAAAACACCGACACCGGCGAGATCAACTTCGCCAATCGCACCTGGCACTACGACACGCGTTATTTCGACACCAGCGTCACCACCATGAAGCGCATCGTGGTGCGCATCTATGCTGGAGACGCCAAGACCAAGGGCAACCCGCTGATCGAATCGACGGGATTTGTGGGAACGTCGCTCGGCTTGCCCGGCAGTTCCAACAGCACGGATTGGACCCTGGGCACGACGGTGACAGCCGGCGCGGGCGGCAAGAACGGCACCACCCCGGCGCCGGTGACCACCCCTACTGCTCCGACCCCGACGCCGACATCGCCACCAGCGCCAGCGCAGTGACCATGCTCAACCTCAAGCCGCGCCACAAGGCGCCTCTTGGATCGGCCGCCATCCGCGGATTTACCCTCATTGAGATAATGGTGGCGCTGCTGATTCTCGGCATCATGGCGGCGCTGGGTTACGGCACCTATCGCGCCGCGCGCATTTCCGCAGAACGCACTGAAGAATCGTTGAGTCGCTCGCGTGAGCTTGAATTCGGCATGCGTATGCTGGTGCAGGATCTGACTCAGACCGTGCCGCGTCCGGTGCGCGATATCTTGGGTCAGACCCGATTGCCGGCGATGCAGGGCAGCGGCGGATACGGCACGCTCAGTGTGCCGACGGCTGCAATTTCCGGCAGCGGCGTGGGTTCCAGCCCAGGGATGAGTTTCGCGAGCCAGAGTTTCAACTCCAGTTCCAAATTCGGTAGCGGTACGAACGCGAATGTGGCGCCCATCATCGATCTGACCCGCGGCGGCTGGTCGAACACCGCCGGCCAGCAGCGCAGCACCTTGCAGCGCGTTTCCTACAGCTTGGTCGGTGATGTGCTCAAGCGTAGTTACCAGGTGAACCTGGACACGGTACAGGGCAATAAACCGGTGGTACAGGATCTGCTGAGCGGCGTGAAGGCCATTCAGCTGCGCTATCTCGACGGCAATAGTGCCTGGCAAACCCAGTGGCCACCGCAAACCATTGCCGCAGCCGAGGCCCTGGCGATCCGGCCGGTGGCGGTGGAAGTCATCATCGAATTCAAGGATTGGGGACGTGTCCGCCGCCTCGTCGAGGTCGCTGGATGAGGCGGGGCGCGCTAGCCCCCGGCTGCACAGCCGCGGGCGCCACAGCCCGGGGCGCGTCAGCCGGGCGCGCCACAGCCGCGGGCGGCAGAGCCCGGGTTGCCCCACCTAGCCGGCAGCGCGGCGTCGCACTGATCATCGCGCTCATTTTGGTGGCGCTCGCCACCATATTGGCCACCAAGCTGACCTTCGACGGATTTCTCGAGAGGCGCCGTACCATCGGCGTACTTGCCGCGGAACAGGCCCTGCACTTCGGCATGGGAGCCGAGGCGCTGGCAGCCGATGTGCTATTGCAGGATTCACAAAACAGCAAACAAACCACCCTCGCCGGCGCCTGGGCGCAGCCGACACAGCCCTTACCCATTACCCCGCAAGACGATCCGGAAGGCGAGCCCATCGGGACTCTGCAAGGCGCGCTGGAAGACCTGCAGGGCCGCTTCAATTTGAATAGTTTGGGACATATGATTATTGACACCAGACTCCAGGTGACGGTGCAGGATCCGCAGCCCCTGGAGCAATTTCAACGCCTATTGGCCGCGGTGGGAGTCGAGCCGAAATGGGCTGCGATCGCGCGCGATTGGATCGATGCCGACGACAATCCGGGCTCGCCAGATGGCGCCGAGGATCAGGTCTACACCTCGCAAACCCCTCCCTACCGCACCGGCAATTGGCCCATGATGTCGCCCAGCGAATTGATGAATCTGCCGGGATTCGGTGCGGATCGCTATCGCAAGATCGCGCCCTATGTCGCGGCGCTGCCAACCGCTGTGCCATTCGTTAATGTGTGCACGGCGTCCGGTCTGGTACTCGAAAGCCTGGGAGACAACTTGGACGGTGAGTACTCCAGAAACCCCGAAGTGCTGGCCAGCGGCCGCAAGACCGGCTGCTTTCCGGATTTGGCGACGTTTCGCAACATTCTAGGGCCCACCGCACTGCCCAAAGTCGCCACAGTCATCGTCGATAAAAGCTCGTTCTTCCGCCTGACCACGCGCGTCACGCTTGGCACCACGGAGTTCACCTTGTACAGTCTTTTACAGCGCGGCGGGTCCGGCAAGGTCACGCCGCTGCTACGCACCTTCGGAACACCGTAAGCCTATGGCACAAACACTGCTCCTGCGCCTTCCCACAGCCGGTCAAGATGAGACCGAATGGCTGATCGTCGATGATGCGGACGACTCGCAGACCACCCGGCAGCGCGGATCCTTGACACTGGCCGCCGCAGTGTCGCGCGGCGGCAGGGTGGTGGCGTTGGCGCCGGCAACGCAGATCTTGTTGGCGGAGCCGGAATTGCCCCCCGGCAGCGGCGTCAAGCTCGCGCGGGCCGTGCCCTTTGCCCTGGAAGAGCAACTCACCGAAGACATCGATCAATTGAACTTCGCCATCGGCAGGCGTCATGCCAACGGTGGCACGCCGGTTGCCGTGGTGTCGCGCAGTGTCCTGCAAGGCTGGCTGGCGGATTTGAGGGCCGCCGGACTTGAGCCGTTTGCCCTGTACCCGGACATCTCGCTGATTCCGGAAAATCCCGGTCAAACCGTGCTGTGGCTGGAGCAGGGGCGGCTGGCCGTGCGGCGCCCGGGCACCCTGCCCTTCGCGGTTGAACTCTCGCCGGTGAGCGAGGCTTTGGTGGTTGCGGGTGTCATAGCGGATCCCCTCGACACCACTTCGCATGTCAAGGGCCTGGAGAGCGCTGTGTTGTTCGTCACGCGCGAGGACTGGGCGCGTTCGCAGAAAGAATTTGAACAGCTGGCCGATAAGTTCGGCTCGCTGAAGGTCCAACTACTGCCGGATGGGCCGCTGCCCTGGCTGGCGCGCGGACTCAAGACCACCGACGCAGTCAACCTGCTGCAGGGAGAATTTGCCAAAGACACGGACTTCGGAGCGCGCTGGCGTCAATGGCGCACGCCGGCCCTGTTGGCCGCAGGATTGCTCACGGTCCATGTTGCCGCTCAAGCCTTGCAGATTCGTCAGGCCAAACACGAGACCGCCACGCTCGACAGCCAAATCGCCACCGTGTTCTCGGGCGCCATGCCTGCCGAAGTGATTCAGGATCCGCGGCGCCAGATGCAGTCGCGGCTCGATCGCATTCACAAGTCGGGGGCCGGCCCAGAATATTTCTTGCGTGCCTTGAAGGCGTTGAGCGGAGCCATGGCCATGATTCCGCAGACCAGCATCGATGCTCTGAGCTATCGCGAGGGATCTGGGGACCTGAAGGTGACTGCACCCAGTCTCGCTGCACTTTCACAGCTGTCGCAACTCATCGGCAAGCAGGGCATGACGGCAGAGATTCAATCCTCCACGCCGATCGGCGGCGGAGTCGAAGCGCACCTGCAACTGCGTAGTCAGACGCCGCGGGCGAAAAAATGAACAAGCTTGGTACCTGGTATGTCGGTTTGCAGGGGCGTGAGCGGCGCGTGGTTGCCATCGGGGCCGTGGCCGTGGCGATTCTAATACTGCTGTTTGGACTATTGGTGCCTTTGCAGTCCGCGGTATCGAATGCCGTGACGCGCAACGAAGGCAAGCGCGAGGACTTGGCCTGGATGCAGGTCAATGCCCCTGAAATCCGCGCCGCCGGCAATCAGGTGACGGCGGACACCGGCGAGGCGCCGGTAGTCGTGGTCGACAGAGTGGGCCGCGAAGCCGGGCTTGCCGCCGCCTTGCGTGGTACGCAGCCAAATGGCACCGGTGTGCGTGTGCAATTGGAGGCGGCTCCCTTCGACACCCTGGTCACCTGGCTCGCCACGCTCGATGAGCGTTATGGGCTCGCAATCGAATCGATCACCGTGGATCGCGCCGCTCGGCCGGGAGTGGTGAATGCCAGCATCACGTTCACCCAACCGCAGCGCTAGTGTACCCGGCCGCGGCGCCAATTCGTCCAGCCGCGCTGATCTGAGTCCGCCCAGACGGTCCTACTGGCCCATAATTCTCATCGGCCTCGCGGCCGTGCTCGCCGTGATCATTGCCGCGTTGCCCGCGTCCATCGTCACCCATTTCTTGCCGCCGATGGTCGGCGCCGAGGATTTCTCCGGCAGCATCTGGCACGGCTCCGCGGGCAAAATAACCGTTGATGCGCGCCCTGCCGGAGCGCTGGAATGGCGGCTGCATCCGGCTTCGCTGCTCGGCATGGCGGTGGCTGCGGATCTTCACTGGGTCAAGGTGGGATTCGTGATCGACGCAGTCGTGAAGGTCGATCGGCAAGGTTTCACGGCGCGCGACATCAAGGGCGGTGGACCCATCGAAGATTTACAAGATCTGGGGATCGCGCCCGGTTGGCACGGCAGCGCCACGATAAACCTCGGTGAATTGCAGGGCGACCTGTCGAAACCTCGGGTAGCAGCCGGCGACATTCAAGTGTCCAATCTCGCCTCGCCCCAAGTCGCCGAAGGCGCAGATTTGGGAGGTTACGCCCTGCGCCTGCCGCACGACGCCGTCGGCGCCGATGGCAATCTCGTGGCACAGCTCAGCGACACGGGAGGCCCACTCGAGGTGCAGGCCACGGTCCACTACGCTGCAGCGGAGCGCATCGCGACCGTGAGCGGCTCGCTACGCGAACGCCCCGACGCTCCGGCAGCGCTGCGCCGTCAAATCGACAATCTCACGCAATTGCACCCTCGGGACAGCCAAGGTCGGGTTGCCGTGGATTTTGAGTTCCGCTTCTAGCCCATGAAGAAGAAGTTGAGCTTATTGCCATCTAGGTCGCGGAAATAGCCCGCGTAAAACCCACCGCCCCGCGGTCCTGGTGCACCCACATCTGTCGCGCCCAATTGCAGGGCCTTGCGATGCAAGGCATCGACCTGAGCCGCACTGCCGGCCTCCAGAGCGACCATGACGCCATTGCCCACGGTGGCGGGTTCCTTGTCGAAGGGTTTGGTCACGCCCAGGCCTGGCGCGTCCTGCCGCACCGACCAGGCGATAAATTGCTCGTTCTCCATCATGCGCTTGGCTCCGACTTCACCCAGCAGAGCATCGTAAAACTTCGCTGCACGCGGTAGATCATTGGTTCCGATGGTCACGTATCCGATCACGGGAGTGCTCCTAATTGTTAACGGTTGATAGCTGCCCTGACGTTGCCGCGGAAACGTCCTGCCGACTGCCAGGGAACGCATCGAGCCTACAAGCTGTATATATATACAGCTAGAGGGGTGCCTGTCAACTACTCCGCGGCCCACTCGCGCCACGCGCGCATGAGCGGAAAATATAGGCCAAGGCGAACCGGTTCGGGACCCAGCCTTTGCGCGAATTGGGCGTAGCGCTGCAACTGAGGCCGATAGCGATCCAACTCGCGATCGAGGAACTCTTCCAGTCCGCTGCCTTGATGCTGACTGGTCTTGTAATCGATGACCCAGCGGACCCCATTCTCATCGATGAAGCTGCGGTCGAATATCACACGCGCCACTTCGGTCTGGCCCCGACCCGCGCCTGGTAGATGACCCGAAAGCGCATGCTCCCGCATATCCTCGCGCGACGCCTTAAGTATCCAACGGCCGCGGGGGTCTCGATGCACGGCAAGCAATGCCTCCACGACGCGCGCCGCGGCCTCTGCCAGGCGCTCGGCCGGCACGCCATGCAGAGCCAACCACCGTTGATAGTGCGCACTGCGTCCAACTATCGTCTGCTCGCTGCTGCTTGCCACATCCATGGCCTGGAGTTCCGCGTGCACCAGCGTGCCCACGCGGCGCGCGGTTTCGCCGGCCCAGTCGAATGCCGGCCAGGGCTCGCGCGCTGTCGGCGGCGCGGACAGCAATTCTGCCGCAGGCGAATCGGCGTCGAGACGCGGATTCCAATCCATGGGCACTCGCGACAAGGGACCGCCGCGCGGCGCGCCCAAGTCCTCCGCGGGCGGCGTGGCGTCGATCTGTGGCACGGCAAATTCCGCAGCTGCAACCGGCCAAAGCACGGCGAGCAGGCTGCCCGCGCGCGGCGACCAAGGGGGCGCGCGCGATGCCGCCTGAATCGGCGACACCGGCTCCTCGGGTGCGGCACTCTCCTCTGCCGTGCTGGAGTCTTCTGCTCTGCCGATCACCGCAGTCAATTTCAACTGCCACTTCGCACGCGTGCAGGCTACATACAGCAGGCGCTGCGCCTCCAGAGTTGCAGCGTCGCGCAGCTGGTGCCTCAGGAAATCGAACAGGCGGTCGCTGTCGGCGCCGACCGCAGGCCGCGCCGCCATCACCATGCCGTCGCGACCGGCGCGCGCGAACTGATGCGCAAGCAATAGTTGTTCAGCGCCGCGCGGCACGTAGCGATCGAGCGCCGGCACGATCACCATGTCGAATTCCAGCCCCTTGGCCTTGTGGATGGTCATGATTTCCACGTTGCCAGCCGCGCCATGATCCGCATACAGATTCGCAAAGCCGCCGGGCAGCTCCGCAGCATCCGGCAGGCCGCGCTGTTCCAACTCGCGCAGGCGCGCGAATGCCGCGGCCGCGAGTTCGAGATCCTGCGGTGCGGCCGCGCAACTTGCGCCGCCGAGCGCCAGCCACGTCCGCTCCACCCAGCGCGCCAGCGATGAGTCGTTGCGCACGCGGAAGGCCGCCTCGAAAATCGCGCGCAGCCGCAGGCAGCGCACGCGGCCATCCTCACTCAGCTGCGTCAATACGGCAGCTTCGGCCAGCGCTTCCCAGATCAGCGGCGCACCCCTGGAAATCACCAGCAGATCGGCGAGACAAAGGCCTGCCCACGGCGCCCGCAGCACCGCCAACCAGGCCGTGCGGTCGCCGAGATGCAACAGCGCGCAAACCAGCATAATCACGTCGCGCACGATGCCGCGATCTTGCAGCGGTTCGATTTCCACGGCTCGAAACGCCGTGCCGCGCGTACGCAAAGCGGCGGCGATCTCGCGCGCGTGCGTTCGGGCGCGCACCAATACGACAATGCGCCACTCAGGATGGCGTGCGATTTGCGCGGCAATCATGTCGGCGATGGCAGCCGATTCCAGGGCACGGCTGGCGAAGCCGCGCAGTTCCACACCGGCATCGACGTTCGCTGATTCCGCGGATTCGGCCAGCGCCAACGCGCTTGGGCGAAATGCAATTGCACCCCGATCACGATCGTCGAGTTGCGGCAGAATTCGGGAAAAGCAGGCATTCACCCATTCCACCAGCGGCCGCGCGGAACGGAAATTGTCGCGCAATCGCTGCACATCGAAACGCAGCTCGCCGATTCCATCCTCTGCGAGCTCCAGAAACGCCCGCACCTCCGCCTGCCGAAAGCCGTAAATCGATTGCATCGGGTCACCGACGCAAAATACGCTACGCCCATCCCCCGCCTGCCATCCCGCGGTCAATAACTCCACCAGAGTCAGCTGGGCGCTCGAGGTATCCTGAAATTCATCCACTAAAATATGCTGCAGGCGGTAATCGAGACGCAAGCCTAGATCGCTCGGCGCATCGGCTGAGCCTAGCGCGCGCAATGCCGCCAATGACACCGCCGGAAAATCTGCCGCGCCCTGCTCGCGGAAAATCTGGTCCAACTCCGCGGCCGCCAGGACCAGCACCTGTGCCACCTCGCGAACCCGCGCCCATTGTTCGTCGCTGTACGCCGGCGCGGGCAGCATGCGGATCTGCAAAAGAATGCCGCGAGCTTGCGGATTGCGCTCGAACTCCTGCAGCAGATCCATCATCGGCAGCTTGTCGGCGCACTGCGGCGGGAAGCCTTCGTTTTTGGTGAGTCGCCGGCGAAAATCGCCTCCCCCGGTCAGCAACAACCGCGCAACGCCATGCCAGCGCCCAAGATCCGCGGTATCCGCCCGCAAAGGCGTGCCGTCCGTCGACCAGCCGAAATCCTCCGCGGCGGCGACCGCACTAATGACTACGCCTGCGCGGCGCGCGGCGCCGTGTGCGAGCTGCGATAGCGCCGCGATTCTTTCCTGACCTAAGATGTCTCGGGCGCGGATCAGCACGCGCGATACCAGTATCTGCAAGTCTTCGTCGAGGTGTTGTCGCACGCGCACGAGCTGCGCTGCGTCCAGGGCGCTGGCCGCCTGCAACCGGCCCGCCAACAGAGGCAGCCATCGATCGCGGCTCTTGAGCATCTCGGCAATCATTTGCACCAGCTTGCGCCAACGCTGGTCGTCGAGCGCCAGCACCCGATCGACCGCGAGTCCGAACGGATCGTTCTGCTCATGCGCCAAGGCGCGGCGCGCCGCTTCATGGTAACTCGGACTCGCATCGGCAAGCATCTGTAAGGCAGCACCGGTGCCGGCCGAGATGGGCAGCTGGCCCGCCAGCCATGCATTGAAGGCGTCGATGGTTTCGATGCGCAGGCGGGAGGGCTGGCGCGTAATATCCAGATGCGAGGTGTCCAGATGCCGGTTCGCCGCCACCGCCAGATTCCAGGTCTCGCGGTTCATGGTCGCCGGACAATTCTCGAGGCGCGCGGCGCGCAGCGCCGACAGTACGCGTTCGCGCATTTCCTGCGCCGCGCGGCGCGTGAAGGTCAGCGCCAAGATGCGTTCCGGCGCATCAACCCGCGCCAAAAGCCGCAGGTAGCGCTGCACCAGCAACGTCGTTTTGCCGGACCCCGCGGGTGCTTGCACCAACACCGAACCGTCCGCCTGAATGGCGCGCTCACGGGCCGGCGCATCGGACGGCGCGTGCCCAGCAAACGTCCTTGAATTGCCGGACTCAGTCATGCGCCTCCACCGCCTCCTCGAGCGCGGCCGGCACGCGGCACAAGCCTTGCAGCCGGCACGTCATGCAGGCCTGCGGCGTGGGCGCAACGGCTGCGCGGCCCGCCGCGAAATCCGCCGCGAGTTTCTCGATGCGCTGCGACCACAGTCGTAGCAGCGCCGTGAAGTCGGGTTCGCCCTCCAGCGAGGATCTGCGCCCGCGCGGCTTGAAGATCGCCTGCCGCTCCGATTCAGCGATGAAGCTGCAGTCACCGGCATTGACCAATCCATACGCCACCGCCACCAAGTCCTGCGGATGCAACAGGGCATAGATGGGCAGTTGCGGATTGTCAGGCCGCGCACCTCGCCAATCGGTGGACGCCATGCCGGTTTTATAGTCGATCAGTACACGCGCACCGTCCGCCAGCCGGTCCATTCGATCGATGCGCACTTTGAATTCGAGTCCCGCATGCCGCGCCACTTCGGCGCCATGCTCCATGCGTTCCACTGCGAAAGGCTGACGCTGCCGCTCGGTGTCCAGCCATTTGCGAAGCACGCCTTGCATGCGATCACTTTCGCGAATCCGCCAGCGAGTGCCCGGATCGCGGACACGGCAGGCCTGCGCAAGCGCACGCGTAACACCGTCGGCGAGCAAACAGTCTTCATCTTCCCGGCTGATCGAGTGCAACGCAGCCGAGTCGTGCAGCTGCGACCAGATGTGTTCGAGCGCATGGTGGATCAATTCGCCGCGTTCGCGCTCGTTGAATCCCGGCACCGGCCGCTCGAGACGATCGGTGTCCAGGCGCGTGTGCGCGAAACCGCGAAAGGCGCACAGCGACTGCGCTTTCAGTGTCGCCACACCGTGCGTCCTCTCGCCGGCTGCAAACGGCGGAGCCAGCTCATCGGTCAGTCGCTCGAGCCGCGGCGCCGACCGCAGCAGCGCATGCCAGTGCGGTTGCGGCAGCGCCGGCGATTGTTCTGGGGTTTGCACGAGCGACGGCAGTGCCACGGTATTCGGCATGAGCGGACTGGGCGAGGCGGACCGGCCGTCGCCGGGATCGGCGTAGCTGAAGACGCAGTGTGCCGCGCGCGCGGCCCAGCGACTCTGCAATTCGAGCGCGAACTGCAATTGCGACTCCGCTGCGGCGGGGACTACGCCAAACTCGCGCTGCAATCTCACGGGCAGCAAGGGAATGGGTTCCACGGGTGGCGGCCAGCGCTCGTCGTTGCAACCGCTCACCCACAAGCCATCGTAATTCAGCCACGGATCCAGGAACTGTCCGCTGACCCAAATCGGGGGTACGCCGGTTTGTACTTGAAACGCAGTGTCGTGCGCCGCGCGCCGCAAGATGCGTTGCGCCGAGCTGCGCGAATGGCTGCCGAAGAATGAATCCGCCGTTGCGAGCGACGCCAGTAGTTCGCGAAATCGTTCCGCCGCCTGATACTCGGTGCTCGACCAGCGCTGCCGCAGCCCCCACGGACCCAAATCAAACGCGCGAATCCATATCGCGGCCCAGCGGCTCAAGGGTTGAGTGCCGCGCACCTCGTCGAGCGTCCGCAGCGCGCCCTGTAGCCGCAGCAGCGCAGCGACGGGGCCGATACCGCGCGCTGCGGCAATTCCTTCCGCGAGCTTGAGCCAGGCCGCGAGCTCGGCATCGCTGGGCCCGCGCTTGCGTACCTGTACGTCCAATAGTGCCGCGGCGCCGGCATCGGTTGCACTGGCTTGCAGCTCCGGTGCCCGCAGCAGCGTGCTGAAACGTTCAAACGTGACGACACCGAGACTTGCATCCAAGGTGTCCAACGCCGCGCGCACCGGTGCAAACTCCGACAGCGGCGTGCCGCCGGCAACGGCATAGGGAGCGGAGTGCGGATTTTCCGACAGGCTAAAGCGTCCCGGCGCCAATGCAGCATCGAATGCGTCCACCACTTCCGCGCGCCGGCGATTCAAATCCGGCACGCAAATCCACGCACGAAACCGCTCCGAACGGCGCAAATTGACCAAAGCCCAGTCGGCGATTGCCGCGAGTTCAGCCGTGGGCGAGCCCGCCTTGAGCCGCGACGCGCTGCGGGAAACATTGATCGGCGGCGCCAGCATGCTGCCATGGCGCTGCAGCCAGTGGCGCGCCATGGGGCGCCATACAGGACTCTCGATCCAGACGATGAGTTCTGCCGGCGGCAGGGCGCGTCCGAGCAAATCATCGGCACTGATGCAATTCAATTCCCGGCAACGATCGTCGAAGCGTCGATTCCAATCAAGAAAGGCCTGTGATTCCTCAGCGGCTGCGCCCTGCTCGGCGACGGCGCGCAATGGAATGCCGTATTCGTACAGTGCACGTCGGGCGCGGCGTGCCGCATGAGCGGCAGCGGTGGGCTCGAGCACTTCCCGCCCCACATCGCCGGAGTCGATCACCGTGCGCCATAACTCGCGCTCATCGACCTCGCCGAGCAGCCGCGGCGAAGCGGCGTCCGACAGCTGCCGGGCGGCATGCTGTTCTCGCAGCCAACTGCCGAAATCGCGCACGCGCGGGGTGGGCCATACTTCGCGGCCCGCGGCTTGGTGGCTGCGCTCGACCGCAGCGAACAACGCAGCCGCGAGTTCGGCATTGGGTGCAAGCAGAGTCCGGCCGGTCTGCACGACCGCCATCAGACCGGGATCAGCGAATTCGGTGCTCAGTGCTGCTGAACCTTCGCCGTGGAGCCGACCAGCTGCAGATCAGGCCGGGCCATGTCAGGCCGGGCCGCGTCCGGCCGGGCCGCG
>JANYIY010000069.1 GCA_025358615.1 Gammaproteobacteria bacterium
CGCTGCGGGAGGAAGGTCTGCTCAAGTAGCAGGCTGCCTAGTTCGCGGCCGAGTCCACCGCTTCGCTGCCCACGGCCGCGAACTGCAGGGAGGCGAGCCGCGCATATAGCGGACTATGCACCAAGAGTTCGGCATGGGTACCGACCGAAATCTTGCGGCCGTGATCCATCACCACGATACGGTCCGCCTTCAGCACGGTCGCGAGCCGATGGGCGATGATAATGGTGGTGCGTCCCTGCATGAGTCTTTCGAGCGCCTCCTGGACCAACCGCTCGGATTCCGCGTCCAATGAACTGGTCGCCTCGTCGAGCAGCAGTATGGGCGGATCCTTGAGGATGGCCCGCGCCAACGCAATGCGCTGCCGCTGCCCGCCGGAGAGCCGCGTGCCGCGCTCGCCTAAGAACGTGTCGTAGCCCTGCGGCAGCTTGCGCAGGAACTCATCGGCGGCTGCGGCCACTGCGGCGGCCTCGATCTCCGCATCGCTCGCCGAGGGGCGCCCATAACGAATGTTCTCGCGTGCACTGGCGCCGAACAGCACGGTTTCCTGCGGCACCAGTCCGATCTGCGCTCGAATGTCCTCCGGCCGCAGATCCGCCAGCCGCTTATCGTCGATCAGCACGCGTCCCGAATCGGGATCGTAGAACCGCAACAGCAGCTGGAACGTCGTGCTTTTACCGGCGCCCGACGGACCCACGAACGCAATGGTCTCGCCCGGCGCCACATCCAGGCTGAAATTGACGAGAGCCGCGCTGTCCGGCCGCGACGGATAGTGAAATGTGACATTGTCGAAACGAATTTCTCCGGCAACGCGCGCCGCGAGCTCGAGGGGGTGCGGCGGCGCGCTGATGATGGGCCGCGCCTGCAGCAACTCGCTCAGGCGCTCCATGGCGCCCGCGGCGCGCTGCATCTCGCCCCACATTTCAGTGAGCGCTGCGGCGGAACTGCCTACGAATCCGGCGTACAGCAGAAATTGAAACAGCTGGCCGCCGGTCATGGTGCCGGCGAATACTTGGCGCACTCCCAGCCACAAGACCAGGGTGATGCCCGCGAATACCAGCATGATGCCGAATGCGGTGAGCGAGGCGCGCACGCGCGTGCGGCGAATCGCCGTGACGAAGCTGTCTTCCACCGCCTGGCGGTAGCGCTCGCTCTGCAGCTCCTCCAAGGTGAAGGCCTGCACCGTTTGGATGGCGTTCAATGTCTCGCCGGCGAGCCCGCTGGTATCGGCAATGCGATCCTGCGACGCCCGCGACAGACTGCGCACCCGCCGGCCGATGACGATGAGCGGCACGACCACCACCGGAATCAGCACCAGCATGATGCCCATGAGCCTGGCGTTGGTCAGCCCCAGCATGACGAGCCCGCCGACCAAGCTTAAGGTCGAGCGCAAAATGATGGACAAATTGACGCCGGAGATGGCTTGCACCAGGGTGGTATCGGTGGTCAACCGCGACAAAACCTCGCCGACCCGCGTAGTCTCGTAGAACATGGGATCCATGCGCACCACCCGCCGGTACACCGCCGCACGCAGGTCCGCGACCACCCGTTCCCCCAGCCAGGTCACCATATAGAATCGCAGCGCGGCAAATACGCCGAAAATGACGGACGCCGTCAGAAAACCAATGAGATAGCGGTTAAGCGCGCTGGAGTTCTTGGCGGCAATCACATAGTCGATGAGTTCGCGCAGCGCCAGCGGCAATGCCAGCATGGCGACCGACGCCACCAGCAAGGCGGCCAGGGCCCCCGCCAACATGCCCCGGTAGGGCCTCAGAAACGGCAATAGCGAGCGAAGTGGATTCAAGGTCTTGGCGCGCGGCCGTTCGGCATTGGTACTCATGGCCCCAATGATCCCATATGGCCGGTCGTTGCGTGATGACAACGGGCGAATTGCCTTTCGGCCGAAGGCTCGCTATGGTGAGCTCACGGGGAATTGGTGCGCTGAACGGGCGTGCTTCGTTCAAACAAGAAATGGGGATGCATCATGCTGGGACGCCGTATTGATCACGAGTTGCAGATCAGCCACGCTCGCTTGGCCACCGCCGCGGCGCTATGCCTTGTCATCGCCGGGTCGCCGACCGCGCTGCGCGCCGCCGAGGCGGGCGCGGCGGACGAAGCCACAGGGCCGCTGACGGAAATCGTGGTGACGGCGACTCGCCATGAAGAGAGCCTCAGCAAGGTTCCCATCAGCGTCACGGCATTGACCCAGGAGGCCCTGGACATACGCGGCATCAAGGATTTCCAGGACGTCGCCAAATTCACTCCCGGAGTGAACATCGACAATTCCGGCACCAACAACATTTCGATTCGCGGCATTGCATCCACCGGCGGCGCCGGCACCACCGGTATTTATATCGACGACACGCCCATCCAAATGCGTGCGTTGGCGTTCAATCCCGACGACGCCCTGCCCAAGTCCTTCGACGTCGCGCGCATCGAGGTGCTGCGCGGTCCGCAAGGCACGCTGTTCGGTGCGGGTTCCGAGGGCGGCACCGTGCGCTACATCACCGCGCAACCCAGCCTGACCAAGAGCAGCATCTACAGCCGCTCAGAGATCTCCTACACCCAGGGTGGAGATCCCAGCTATGAAGCCGGCGTGGCAGGCGGGATGCCCATCATCGACGGCACTCTGGGCGTGCGGGCCAGCGTTTGGTACCGGCGCGACGGCGGCTACGTCGATCGCATCAACCCGGTGACGCTCGGCACCGAACAAAAGAACGCAAACTTCGATGAGACCATGCTGGTGCGACTGGCCGCGGTGTGGGCGCCCACGGACAAGATCACCGTGACACCGAGCTATTTCTATCAGGACCGCTATCGCAACGACGTCGAGAGCTATTGGCCGCTGTATTCGAATGCCGGCCAAAACCGTTTCGTCAACGCGGATCCCACGCAGCGTTCGGATCCGGATCGGTTTTATTTGATGGCGTTGAAGGTGGAAGGCGATTTGGGTGCGGCCAAGCTGATTTCCAACACCTCGTATTATCACCGCAAGGAAGAAA
The DNA here is from genome assembly GCA_025358615.1 of Gammaproteobacteria bacterium. Taxonomy (GTDB): domain Bacteria; phylum Pseudomonadota; class Gammaproteobacteria; order Steroidobacterales; family Steroidobacteraceae; genus Bog-1198. The sequence continues at coordinate 3,000 of JANYIY010000069.1, forward strand.
CCGGCTACGACGGCACCTTGTACAACCTGGGCTTCTATCAGACCTTTTTCGGTCCGAACTTCAGCCTGCAAAATCCGCTGATGATCGACGGCAACGGTGTGCACCTGCCGGACGGCGTGACGAATTATCGCGCCCCCGCATCGGTCAACAATTCACAGCAGAATTTCACACAGGAAATCCGCCTGCAATCGAACGATCCCTCGGCACGCTTGATCTGGACCACCGGGGTATTCTTCAGCACCAATCGTCAGCAGTACCTGGAACAGATTCACGATCCCCTGCTGAATAATTTGACGCAGACTGTGCTGGGGGCGCCGTATACCGACATCTTTACGGATGTGAACGGCAACCCGACACCCTTTGACCCCCGCTATCCCAACGATTCGTACTTCCTGCTCACCAATGCCAAGGATCAGCAACTCGCCGCCTACGGCGAGGGTACGTTCAGTTTCACGGACCAGTTCAAGCTCACGCTTGGCGCGCGCCTCTCGCAATCCAAGTACTCGTTCACTTCCTTGACGGGAGGACCGCAATTGTTCAATGCGCCCGCCGAGGTCGGCGCCGACAAGAACGAGAATTCCTTCACGCCGAAGGCGAGCTTCTCCTATCAGATGGATCCGCGAAATCTGTACTACTTTACCTACGCCAAGGGCTTCCGTCCGGGCGGCGGCAACAATCCCGTACCCTATGCCGCCTGCGCCGCGGACTTCCAGAACTTCAACATCACGGGTGCGCCTTTGACTTTCAATTCCGACACGGTGAACAGCTTCGAGGTCGGCGCCAAAAACAATTTCGACAACCGGGTGAAAATTTCCAGCAGCGTGTACTACATCCGCTGGAACAACATCCAGCAAACCGTGGTCCCGCCCGTCTGCCAGATCTCGTTCATCGCGAACCTTGGCACAGCGATTGCCAAGGGCTTCGACATTCAGGCGGAAATCGCCTTGACCGACTCATTCACTGTGGAACTCGCCACCGGCTACACCGACGCTCGCTACTCCAAAGACTCGCGCTTGGTGGCAACTGAGAATCCTCCTATAGTCAGGAAGGGCGATGCGATTACCGGGCAGAGCGCGCAGCCCGGCTCGCCGTTTACCGCCACGATTGGCCTTGAGTACAAGTTCTCGCTGTTCGAACACGAGTACTTCATCCGGGTCGACGACGAATTCCAAGGGCGTGCCAAGTGGCCGTCGCCCAGTCAGGACGGCACTCCTGCCCTACCGAATACTCAGCAGTACGATTCGGCGAATTACACCTTGTCGTCCACCAACTTCGCCTCCGCACGCGCCGGCATGAGCTTCGGCGGCTGGCAGGTGGCGGCTTTCGTCGACAATCTCGCCGACACCCACACGGTCACAAACTACAACTGGACCATCGATCCGGGCGACGGCGAGAGCCGCCTGCAACGCCAGTACACGTTCCGTCCGCGCACCGTCGGGCTGTCGTTCACTTACCGTAGCAACTAGGCGCCGTCGATCACCCGGTAGACGCTGTCGAAACGTGCGGCGGCGACGATGCCGTGATCGCTGGCCGAATACTGGACCAGCCAATCGCCGGCATTTCCTCGCAGGACGTCGCCGCCCGCCGACCGCGCAATGCTGAAGGGAACGGTCAATCTTTTTGCACGTATGGCAATCGGGATGTTGCGGTAGCTAGCCGCGCATCCCGCCGCAGTCGCGGCCTCAGGCCGATACTTGGCATCGAATCGGTCGCGCGACACACACCATCGATCTCCGGTCGAACCCGTCAGCAGGGCATCGCCGACTGCATAATTGTTCGGCCCGACGGCGCTATGCAGCAGACCCGCAGCGGCGGCAAATTCCACGGCCACCATTTCGTCCTTCACCACCCAACATGCGCCGGAATCGTGGCTCAGGTCGGGGTTCTCGAATTTTAACAGCATGGCGCATGCTACCTGACCCATAAAGCAAACGAACCGGCGGCGGTTGCTTCGGTTTTTGCACGGTGCTACTGTCGGCGAAAATTATCTAACCATATAACCAATTACGGGGTTGCCATGCTCGCCACTGCTTCCAAGTGCTTCAATCGGCGGATTTCCCCGCAATTGTTGTTTTTACGCACCCTTATAGTGACCGCCGCAGTCGGTGCGACAAGCATGAGCATGGCGAACGATGCCGCCACCGTCGAACCGAGCGCAGCTGCCGGCGGGGCACTCGAGGAAATCGTCGTCACCGCGACGCGCCGTGAGGAAAACATCAGCCGCGTACCGGTGAGCGTCACCGCCTTCAACCAGGAAATGATTGATCAGAAAGGTATCAAGGACTTCCAGGACATCGTGCGCTTCACGCCGGGCGTGACCATCGACAACACAGGCACCAACGCCATTTCCATCCGCGGCATTTCCTCGTCCGGGGGCGCCGGCACCACCGGCATCTATATCGATGACTCGCCGATTCAAATGCGCGCGCTCGGATTTAATCCCGATGACACCCTGCCGAAAACCTTCGACCTGGACCGGGTCGAGGTTTTGCGCGGCCCGCAGGGCACTCTGTTCGGCGCGGGTTCCGAGGGTGGCACGGTGCGTTACATCATGAACCAGCCCAGCGTCACCACGGAGTCCACCTACGCCAAAAGCGAAGTTTCCTTCACCCGCGGCGGTGAACCCAGCTACGAAGCCGGAGTCGCTCATGGCGGCCCCATCATCGACGGCATCTTCGGCTACCGTGCCAGCGTCTGGTACCGCTATGACGGCGGCTGGATAGACCGCATCGATCCCAC
>JANYIY010000289.1 GCA_025358615.1 Gammaproteobacteria bacterium
TGTACCGTCGGAATAGGCGTTGGCGGTGTCGAAGAAATTGATTCCAGCATCAACCGCTTGACGCATGATTTGTCGGCTCGGCTCTTCCGGAAGTGTCCACGGATGATCGCCCCGCTCAGGAACGCCGAAGCTCATGCAGCCCAGGCAAAGCTCGGAGACCTTCAGGCCGGTATTTCCCAGATTCCTATACTTCATATAGTCGATTGTAGCTGTTGCAACACGCTGAGCCGGTCGGCAATCTGCCAATGCCCGACTATCCGATCGCCGTCGAAGTAGTAAACCGTGGCGCCTGACATCTTGATCTGTTCTACGGAAGCCGGAAATCCGGGGAAATCTCCTGCATGAGTGCCGGTCCACAGCCAAGTTGCGGCAACGGCGCTGCCGTCGGCGAGCACCTCTTGCAATTCGAAGCGTTGGTCCGGGAAGGGTGCACGGGATAGGCGCACCCGCTCTTTGAATTCAGCCCTGCTCAATTGCCTATGGTTCCAGGGATCGCCGGGATCATGGTGGATGAAGTAGCTCTCGCCCAGGTAGCTGTCACAGGCGTCTATATTTCCTTCGCTCCAGACCTGTTGGCTGAATTGTGTCAGGAGCGTCCTTCGATCCATTTTGATATCCCTGTTCAATCAAATGCCAGTTTGGAGGCGTGCTCGCGGATGTCGGGTGGCCAACCGGCGACGAGGTCGCTAAATCGTCCGTGGTCGTTCGCGAATAACGCGCGGGAAGCTGCCTCAAAGTTCTCGAAATTGCCAGCAATGGCTGACATGAAGTGATAGGCAGCTTCTTGCTTTTGACGGCGTTGATCGATCTCTTGGTTCACGCGCCGCGCCGCTTCCACCAGCTTGCGCATGGCGACCGATGCGCCCCCGGGTTGGGTGCCCAGCCATTGCCAGTGTCTCGGCAGCAAGGTGACTTCACGGGCGACGACTCCGAGTTTTGGCCGACCGCGCCCGCGCGGGCGAGATGGCGGCGCCGCGCGGGCAAGTCGCGCGAGCAGTTCGGCATCGCTGCCACGGCTGTCGATATCAATGGCGTGACCGGTGCTGTCGTTGTAGATAAACAGCGGCTGCTTGGCGCCGCGGTCGACGGCCTTCTTGGCTGCCAGCGCCACCTGTTCCAGCGCTCCGGAAGCGATGCGCCTCGAGCCTAGAAACGCTGTGAATAGCGAAGCTTGCGTATCGTCCAGCACGGCGTTTCTCTAGTAATTGCGACACTTAATAATACCCGGACGAAAATCACCCGTCAATTACCTCCGGGTAATAATACGTTGCCGCGGCAACGTGACCGAGGACGCTTCGACCCCCAAATGGGGTCAGTGGTAAACCAAATGGACGGTGACGTTTCCGGCAACGCGCGGAGGCGTATGGCGCACCAGAAAGAGATGTATGCGACGCCCCTGGGTTGGTGACGTTGCCGCGGCAACGTCACAGTGCCGCGATCGCGGGCCAACGCCGAGCCGCGACGGCATCTTCCCGCCGTCCGTGCCTCAGGCCCGCCGGGGCCTCAGGCGCGTTTCGCGACCGCCACGCTTAAGACCCGTCGGATGCGGTTGAGCGCGTCCTCGAGCATGTGCATGCTGGTGGCAAAAGAAATACGCATGTGGCCCGGCGCGCCGAACCCGGAGCCGGGAACCACCGCGACGCCGGCTTCCACCAAGAGGTACTCGGCAAAATCATTGTCATCCTTGACTCCGAGCGCACGCATGGCGCCACTCACGTCCGCGAAGGCGTAGAAGGTTCCGGCGCCGGACAGACAGGAGATGCCGGGAATGGCATTGAGGCCGGCGACTACGAAGTCATGCCGTTGTTTGAACGCCTTGTTCATTTCGGTGACACAGGATTGATCGCCGTTCAATGCCACGGTGGAGGCGCGCTGCGAAATGCTGGAGGCATTCGAGGTGGATTGACCCTGAATCGTGCTCATGGCGGCGATGATGGCCTTCGGGCCGCCGCAGTAACCGATTCGCCAGCCGGTCATGGCGTACGCCTTCGACACCCCGTTGATGGTGATGGTGCGGTCGTAGAGCTGTGGATTCGCCTGCAGGAAGCTGGTGAAGGGTTCCGCTGCCCAGTAAATGTGTTCGTACATTTCATCCGAGGCGATGACCACTTGCGGATGCCGGTTGAGAACCACCCCTAGTGCCTGCAATTCGGCTTTGGTGTAGGCGGCGCCCGTTGGGTTACTGGGGCTGTTCATAAACAGCAGCTTGCTACGGGGCGTAATTGCGGCTTCGAGCTGCGCTGGGGTGATCTTGTAGCCCTGTTCGGGACCGGCGTACACCGCCACCGGCTCCGCGTCCGCCAGCAGGGCCATGTCGGGATAGGAGACCCAGTAGGGCGCCGGAATCACGCATTCGTCGCCCGGATCCAAAAGCGCGGCGCAGACGTTGAAACAAGTCTGCTTGGCGCCGGAGGACACGAGGATTTGGTTGCGTTCGTAGGTCAACCCATTGTCGCGCTTGAACTTGGCGATGATGGCGTCTTTCAGCTCGGCGGTGCCGTCGACGGCCGTATAGCGGGTCACGCCCTTGCGAATCGCCTCCACGCCCGCATCTGCTATATGCACGGGCGTATCGAAATCCGGCTCGCCGGCCCCCAAACCGATGATGTCCTTGCCCTCGGCCTTGAGTTTGGCTGCCCGGGCCGTGACGGCCATGGTCGGGGAGGGCTTAACCTTTTGAACGCGCTTGGAAAGTGACACGGCCAAGGTAGATTTCCTATGTTAAAAAATGGCGCCAGAGTGTACGAAATATTGTCGGCAGGCGCCAGAAAACTGACCGCGGCGCCAGTGAGCGCTGCGTTCGTGCGATGCGACATATGCCGCTGGGAACCGGCAACGGACGCACAGGCGGCCCTGTGGCACGTGTCCGCGAACCTGCATCGTGAGAGAATGAAACGATGAGTTTTGAATTGTATTCGGACTACTTGCCGGCCGGCGATCAGCCGCAGGCGATTGAGAAATTGGTCGATGGTTTAACCAGTGGGCTCGCTCACCAAACGCTGCTCGGCGTGACCGGCTCGGGGAAGACTTACACCATCGCCAATGTGATCCAGCAAGTGCAGCGACCGACGCTGGTGCTGGCGCATAACAAAACGTTGGCGGCGCAGTTGTACGGCGAGTTCAAAGTGTTTTTCCCGAAGAATGCGGTGGAGTATTTCGTTTCGTACTACGACTACTACCAACCTGAAGCCTATGTGCCGGCGTCGGACACCTTCATCGAGAAGGATGCCTCGATCAACGAGCACATCGAGCAGATGCGCTTGTCGGCGACCAAAGCCTTGCTCGAACGCCCCGACTGCATCATCGTCGCCACCGTATCGGCGATCTACGGCTTGGGCGATCCGCAAGCCTATCTCAGCATGGTGCTGCACATGTCGCGCGGCGACAAACTGGAGCAGCGCAAGCTGCTGCGGCGACTGGCCGACATGCAGTACACGCGCAACGAAATCGACTTGCAGCAGGGCACGTATCGCGTGCGCGGCGATGTCATCGACATCTTTCCGGCGGAGTCGGAGCGTGAAGCGGTGCGCGTGGAGTTGTTCGACGACAGGGTGGATGCGCTCAGCTTCTTCGATCCGCTCACCGGCGAAGTGCTGCGCAAGGTGCCACGCCTTACCGTCTACCCCTCGACGCACTACGTGACTCCCAAGGAACGCATTCACAGCGCGGTCGATGAGATTCGCGACGAACTGCGTGCACGTTTGCTCGAGCTGCATGCTGCCGGCAAGCTGGTCGAGGCGCAGCGGCTGCAGCAGCGCACCTTGTTCGACTTGGAAATGATGCACGAGGTCGGCTATTGCGCCGGCATCGAGAATTACTCGCGCTATCTGTCGGGCCGAGCCGCCGGCGAACCGCCGCCCTGCTTGTTCGACTACCTGCCGAAAGACTCCTTGCTGGTGATCGACGAGAGTCATCAAACCATTCCGCAGTTAGGCGCAATGTACAAGGGCGATCGATCGCGCAAGGAAACCTTGGTGGAATACGGATTCCGCCTGCCGTCGGCGCTCGACAATCGGCCGCTGCGCTTCGAGGAATTCGAGCATATGGCGCCGCAGGCCATCTATGTGTCGGCGACGCCCTCGCATTACGAGAAGCGCGTGTCGGCGCAGATTGTCGAGCAAGTGGTGCGGCCCACGGGCTTGACCGATCCGGCGGTGGAAATCCGTCCGGTACGCGCCCAGGTCGATGACTTGTTGTCGGAGATTCGCTTGCGTGCGCAGGCCAATGAACGCGTGCTGGTCACAACGCTCACCAAGCGCATGGCGGAGGACTTGACCGAGTACTTGAGCGAGCATGGAGTCAGGGTCCGTTATCTGCATTCGGACATCGAAACCGTCGAACGCTCGGAAATCATCCGCGACCTGCGTCTCGGGAAATTCGATGTCATCGTGGGCATCAATCTGTTGCGCGAAGGTCTCGACCTGCCCGAGGTATCGCTGGTGGCCATCTTGGACGCCGATAAAGAGGGCTTTCTGCGCTCGGAAGGCTCTTTGATTCAAACCATCGGCCGGGCGGCGCGCAATTTGCAGGGCAAGGCAATCTTGTATGCGGATGTCAGGACCGGCTCCATCGAGCGCGCCATCGCGGAAACCGATCGGCGCCGCAACAAGCAGATTGAGTTCAACGTCGCGCACGGCATTACCCCGCGCAGCATCGTCAAGGCGGTGGGCGATGTGATGGAGGGTGCGCGCTCGGTGCAGGAGCGGGAGCGTTTGGCCGCGGACGACGAAGCGTCGGCTCTGGCACCGGCGCAGGCGCTCAAGCGCATCAAGAAACTTGAGGCGGAAATGATGAAGCTGGCGCGAAATCTGGAGTTCGAGCAGGCCGCGCGCTTGCGTGATCAGATTCAAAAGCTACGGCAGTCGGCATTCGGTGTGCCGACCACGCGGGCAGGCTAAGGAGCGTTTATGGCGAAGGAATACGTTCATTCCCCGGAGTCGGATCTCGACAAGACCGACCGCTTGCCGATCCTGGACAGCGCGCAATTCGATCATGAGGTGGCGGACGATGCCGTGCCCATGGATCACACCGCCGTGTTGCCCGGGCCGACGCTGGCGGCCGCTCCCAACATGCCGGACTTCGTTCGATCATCCGGCCTGGATCTGCCGTCCCTCGCCGAGAGCGTGCGCTCGGTGGAGGAGCGCATTGCCCGGCAAAACGCCGACTACGAGGCGCTGAGCCGCGCCTATGAGCGTTCGCTCGATGCCGAGTCAGCCCTCGCCAATCGTTCCGACGCACTGGCGAGCGATCTGGCGGCGTCGCGAACCGCCCTCGAATCCGAGCAGGCCCGGACGCGCGAATTGGATAAGTTGGTGGCCGAGCGCAGTGGTTCGGTCGAGTCCGCGCGCTCGCGGATTGAAGAGGCCTTGCGCGAATCGGAGCGCTACCAGACCGAAGCGCGCACGCTGCGCGATTCGCTGGCCGCTCGCGACGCCAATATTGCGCAGGTGCTGCACTCGCTCGGCGAGCGCGACGCGCAAATGGCGGCGCTGCAGACGGAACATGCAAAGATGCTGCCGGCGCTCGAGGCCACGTCGAAATCCAGCACGCAGCTGGATGCGGAATTGCAGTCGGTGCGGGCGCAGGCGAATGCGCTCGGGCTGGAGTTGCAGGCCAGCCGCGAGGCGGCGGCGGCGCTCGCGGTGCAGACGAAACGTGGCGAAGTCGAAGTGAACGCGGCGCGCAAAGAATTGGCCACGGTGAAGGGGCAGGCGAATTCCTATCTCGAGGTGCTGGCTACCCGCGAATGGCGCCGCGGCTTCGATCAAAATATGTTCCGCGAATTGGATGCACAAGTCGGCGCGGCTAACGCAGGGCATGGGGTACTCGAGTCGCAGCGCGACCGACTGCAAGGTCAAGTGGCCGAGTTGGAAGCAAGACTTGCCGCGCAGGGCGAAGCGATCGACAAATTGCAGGCCGCCGCGACCGCGAACACCGCCTCACTGGCGCAGCAGTCGAACGACTTGAAGAAGACGGAAGAGACTCGCACCCGTCTGGCCGCGCAACTGAGCACGGCCGATACGGAAGTGACGAAATTGAACGCGCAATTGGCGGCCCGCGACCGGGAGTTCGCCGAAACGCTCGAGCGCGGCAACAGCGACGCCAACAGAGTCACGGAATTGCTGGAAGCCGCGGAGCGCCGGCACGCTGAACACTCGACCCAGGTGGTCCAGTTGCGCGACGAACACGCGACGCAGCTCGCCCAGCTGCGTGAGGAGCAGGCGGCGCAGCTCGCCCAGCTGCGGTCCGACGCCGAAGCACGCGAGCAGGAGATGGCGGTGCTGGTGGCGCATTTGTCCGAAGCGCGGCGGCCCACCCAATCGATCGAAGCCGACGTCAAGCGTCTGAGCGAGGAACTCGCGGTTAAGAGCAGCGCATTACAGCAACTCGATGAGGAGAGCCAGAAGCTGCGGGCGACGCTGGAGCGAACTCGCGGCGCGCTCGAGGAGCGCGAATTCCTCATTCGCCGCTTGGAACGCAGCGAGAGCAACAACGCGAATGTGCTCGGACGAATTCAGACCAGTATTGAGCGACTGGGGTCGGTGCCGCATCCGAGCACGAACCCGACTCCGGCGGCAGTGGCGGAGTGGTCTGCGGAGCTGATCCGGATCGACGGTGAGCGGCCCGTGACGCATGTACTGTCGCGGCGTACCCGCATCGGCCGTGCCACCGGCTGTGAGGTGCAGATCGAATCCACCTCGGTGAGCCGACACCATGCCTTGATCCTGGTGGGGCCTCGCGACTCCATTATCGAGGATCTGAACAGCACCAACGGGGTGCTGGTGAACGGGCGCAAGGTGATGCGCCAAATGCTGAGCGACGGCGACGCGGTGACGGTCGGTGAAATACAATTCCGCTACGTCGCGCGGCCTCAGCAGCGCTCGGCGGACCCCATGACGAACGGCGCGACCCCTTAAGAGTGATTTTTGGCCTAAGATACGGTATCTTTCGCGCCCTTCAAGCGCGCTTAGCTCAGCGGTAGAGCATCACCTTGACATGGTGGGGGTCACTGGTTCGATCCCAGTAGTGCGCACCATCCTGATGGCGGGGTGCCGGGCCTTACAAGGGTCGGCACCCCGTGCAACACCTTTGGTAAGATGCTTTATGCCCGTGATTACCCTTCCCGACGGAAGTTCGAGACAATTTGACCATGCGATCTCCGTGGCGGATGTCGCTGCGAGCATTGGACCCGGCTTGGCGAAGGCGGCGCTCGCCGGCAAGGTCGACGGCGTCCCTAAGGACACCTCCACGCTCATTGAGCGGGACGCCAAACTCAGCATCGTGACGGACCGGGACCCGGAAGGGCTCGAGATCATCCGTCACTCGACGGCGCACCTGCTCGCCAACGCAGTTCAAGAATTGTTTCCCGACGCCCAGGTGACCATCGGTCCGGTGATCGAGGACGGTTTTTATTACGATTTTGCCTACAAGCGGCCGTTCTCCACCGAAGACTTGGCGGCCATAGAAAAACGCATGGCGGAGATTTCGGCCAAGGATTTGAAGGTGCACCGCCGCGTGCTGCCGCGCGATGAGGCCGTGGCGCATTTCAAGAAGATCGGCGAGCACTACAAAGCCGAGATCATTGCCGCGATCCCCTCGAATGAGCCCATCAGCTTGTACGGCCAGGGGGAGTGGGAGGATTTGTGCCGCGGGCCGCATGTGCCCAGCACCGGCAAGCTCAAGGCGTTCAAGCTCATGAAGGTAGCCGGCGCTTATTGGCGTGGCGATTCGCGCAACGAAATGCTGCAGCGGATCTACGGTACCGCCTGGGCTAACGAGAAGCAACTGAAGGAATATCTGACCCGCCTGGAGGAGGCCGAGAAGCGCGACCATCGCCGTATCGGCAAGGAGCTGGACCTGTTCCACCTGCAGGAAGAGGCGCCGGGCGCCGTGTTTTGGCACCCCAAGGGGTGGGCACTGTTTCAGCAACTGATCGCCTACATGCGTCAGCGCCAGAACGAGGCCGGCTACCAGGAGGTGAATACGCCGCAGGTCATGGACCGCGAGCTGTGGGTCAAGTCGGGGCATGTCGAAACTTTCGGCGAGAACATGTACATGACCCAGACCCCGGATGAGCGGGTCTTTGCCTTGAAGCCCATGAATTGCCCGGGACATATTCAAGTTTTCAAGCAGGGGCTGCGCAGCTACCGCGAGCTGCCGCTGCGCTTTGCCGAGTTTGGCGTGGTGCATCGCTACGAGCCGTCGGGGGCGTTGCATGGCCTGATGCGGGTACGCGCGTTCACCCAGGACGATGCCCATATCTTCTGCACCGCGGAGCAGATCACCGACGAATCGGTCAAGGTCACCGAGCTGATCTTGAGCATTTACCGCGATTTCGGCTTCGAGGACGTGCGCATCAAGTTCTCGGACCGGCCGGTGAAACGGGTGGGCACGGATGAGATCTGGGACCAAGCCGAAGCCGCACTGCGCAACGCGGCCGCTGCTGCCGGCATCGAAACCACGTTGAACCCCGGCGAAGGGGCCTTCTACGGGCCGAAGCTGGAGTTCGTACTGCGCGACGCCATTGGGCGCGATTGGCAGTGCGGCACCCTGCAGGTGGATTTCAACCTCCCCACCCGCCTGGGCGCTACCTATATCGGCGAGGACAGCCACAAGCACACCCCAGTCATGCTGCACCGGGCCATGTTCGGCTCCTTGGAGCGTTTTACCGGTATTTTGCTCGAGCACCATGCCGGCAAACTGCCCACTTGGCTGGCTCCGGTGCAGGCGGTGGTGATGGGAATTACCAATACTCAGGACCAATATTGCCTAGAAGTAACGGAAAACCTGAAAAATCAGGGGCTTCGGGTAGAAACGGACTTGAGGTATGAGAAGGTAGGCTTTAAAATCCGCGAGCACACAATTAAGCGCGTCCCTTTTCTTCTGGTCGCTGGTGACCGGGAAGTCGAGGGGCGCACCCTGTCCGTACGCACGCGCGCTGGCGAAGACCTAGGCACCATGGAGCTGTCGAAGCTCTATTCCTTCCTTCGCGATGACGTCGCAAGCCGCGGGCACACTGTTTAGGAGGATCGTGTATCGCAACGTCGAAGCGGGTTAGGCGCAATGAGGAGATCTCCGCACCATCGGTGCGAGTGATCGCAGCCGATGGAAGCCAAGCAGGGGTCATGACACGCGCAGAAGCGCTGCAACTGGCCGTCTCGCAGACTCTGGACCTCGTCGAGGTCTCGCCGATGGCGGAACCCCCGGTGGTTCGAGTGATGGACTTCGGCAAATTCTTGTTCGAACAAAACAAGAAGGCCCATGCCGCGAAGCGCAAGCAGAAGCAGATTCAAGTTAAGGAAGTGAAATTTCGTCCCGGAACGGAAGAGGCGGACTATCAGGTCAAACTGAAAAGTATCCTCCGATTCTTGACCGAGGGTGATAAGGCCAAGGTGACCTTGCGTTACCGCGGCCGTGAGCTCGT
>JANYIY010000292.1 GCA_025358615.1 Gammaproteobacteria bacterium
TGCCGCACCCTGATCCAACAGATCCTTTGCGGTGGTCTCGCGCCCCTGAGCCTTGAAGGGATCCGCCTGCGCAAACACGTCCACCAAGAATGCCGACACCTGCTGTGCCCGGTCGCGTTCCTGGGCGGTGGCTTCGCGCGCCAATTCGATGCGATGGTTCTCCCACAGCATGACCCCCGCAAACAACGCGAGGCCCATGAACATGGCGGCGACGCCGCCCACCACGATGACGTGTCGCCGCAGGAATTTGGCGGTGTTGTATCGCCAATCGCCATGGCGGGCGCGCACCGGCTGGCCGAGCAAATGCCGATTAATGTCGTCCGCGAGCGCTTCAACCGACGGGTAGCGGCGGTCCGGCTCCTTGCGCATGGCCATCGAAATAATGGCGTCGAGGTCGCCGCTCAAGCGGGCGCGCAGCCGCGGCGGGGAGAGTCCACGACGATCCGAGATACGGCTGCGGTCGACTGCGTCTTCGCCGCTCAACTTGGAAACCACCATCTGGCTGGGGCGCAGCGGGTCGTCCATGCAGATGGCCCGCTCCAGCTGCAGCTGGCTGTAGCTGAGCAGCCGATAGGGCGAACGGCCGGTGAGCAACTGGTACAGCAGCACACCGAGTGCGTAGATATCGGTGGCTGTGGTAATGGGTCGGCCCAGCACTTGTTCAGGAGCGGCATTTTCCGGAGTCAAGATGCGCTCTTGCAGCCGCGTCACGGGCAAAGTGTGCGACAGACTTTCCGGTGCCAGCAGCTTCGCTATACCGAAATCCAGAAGCTTCGGCGCGCCTTGGGCGGTGACGAATATATTGGTGGGTTTGATATCCCGGTGCACCACGAGATTGCGATGTGCATACTGCACCGTTGCACACACCTGTATGAACAGCTCGAGTCTTTCCCGAACGAACAAGGTGCGGCTGTCGCAATAGCTGTCGATGGATACGCCATCGACGAATTCCATTACCAGATAGGGCGTTCCGTCATCGAGATCACCGCTGTCGATCAAGCGCGCGATCGAGGGATTATCCAGGGTGGCCAGGATATGCCGCTCGCTGTGCAACCGGCTGCGCAGCCGCGGATGCAGTGTCGAGTGCTGCAATACCTTGATGGCGACGGTTTGTTGATATTGCGAATCGTCGCGCTCACCGCGGTACACCGTGCTCATGCCGCCGTGTCCGAGGATGGACACCACACGATACGGGCCGACACGCGTGCCGATCAGCCGGTCCTGGTGGTCCTCCAGCAGCGATTCCGCCGCCACGCCGATGGCCTGCAGCAGGGGGTCTTCGCGCCGCTGATCCGATTTCAGCAGAGATTCGACGGATGCATGCAGTTCCAAGTCATCGCCACAGGCGCGCGCCAGGTGAGCTGCACGCTCAGTGGTGCCCGTGTCGACCAATTGCTCGAACAGCGACTGAATCTGCTGCCAGCGTGCACGCGGAATCATACGGAAGTATTGCCGCCGATTTCATGCAGCAGCCAGGCGCGCGCCAGACGAATGTCGCGATGCACCGTCGCGGCGGATGTGCCCACGGCAGCTGCGATTTGGTCATAGGTCAAGCCGCCGAAGTAATGCAATTCGATGACTTGGGCCAAGCGCGGCTCCATCTGCTGTAGCCCCTCCAAGGCGTCATCGAGCGCGACCACGTCGAAATCCACCGGCGGCAACATCTCGCCGGTCTCTTCGGCAAGCAAGTCTCGGGAACCGGAATTGCGCTTCATGCGCGAGCGCGACTTTGCATGGTCGACCAGCACGCGGCGCATGAGGCGCGAGGTCAGGGCGAAAAAGTGACCGCGGTCTTGCAGGGCAACATTGGCTTGAATCAGGCGCATGAATGCCTCGTGCACTACGGCGGTGGCTTGCAGGGTATGGCTGCCCCGCTCGCCGCGCATGTAATTGCGGGCCAGTCGCCGCAATTCGTCATATACCAGCGGAGTCAGTCTATCCAATGCCTGCGGCTGGCCCGCTCGCCACTCGGTCAGTAGCTGGGTGAAATTCGCCGGGACTGACATCGTCGTGCCCTTAACCTCGCCTAAAAACCGAGTGCAAGCGTGCAGGTTTTCCCTTAAGCATACAGTCTGGAGCCCGTCATGAGGGGATTATCCCCGTTATGTCGCTCTTAACTCTGCCTGTCGCCATTTGGCGATCAGCGATGGTGCGCTTTTCAACAACCCACTTGGAGAAATCATGATGAAGATTAGTCTAATCGCTTTGGTCGCCAGCTGCGCAGTCGCCAGTTCCGCTTTTGCACTAACGGATTCCCAGCCGAGCCTGCCGCCGCGCGCCCGGGTGATGGATTCCCAGCCGAGCCTGCCGCCGCGCGCCCGGGTAATGGATTCCCAGCCGAGCCTGCCGCCGCGCGCCCGGGTAATGGATTCCCAGCCGAGCTTGCCGCCGCGTTTGATCCAGTCAATAAAGGAGGATTGAGGGATGTACCGTCGTAAAGTAATAATAACAGCGGCAGCGGTGTTTGCCTTTGGCATGGCTTTCGCGGCCCAGCCGACGTCGCTGCGCGCCGATTGGGGCCAGGGAGTATTGCGGCCGGGATCAACCTGGGTCCCCGGCACGAATACATTGATGTCGAATTATGAGCCGAGTCTTGTGGTGCTGATACCGCCTCGCTGACAGCGAGCGGCAGTAAGTGTGAGGCTCCGTGACAACGGAGCCTCAACTTGAACTGCGTGCGTTAAACTTAAGGGCCATGCGCATTTTGGTGCCCCTTGCCTAATATCCTTGTCATCGCTCATCGCGGCGCCAGCGGCGAACGTCCCGAGCACACCATCGAATCCTACCGGCTGGCGATTGAGGAGGGCGCCGACTACATCGAGCCCGACTTGGTCATGACACGCGACGGCGTGCTCATCGCCCGCCATGAGAACGAGATCGGGGGCACCACCGACGTAGCGCAACATCCGGAATTTGCGGCGCGCCGCCGTACTCAAAGCATCGACGGCGAGACCATGACGGGTTGGTTCACCGAAGACTTCACCCTGGCCGAGATCAAGACGCTGCGGGCGCGGGAACGGCTCCCCGAACTGCGGCCGCAGAATTGTGCATTCGACGGAAAATTCCCCATCCCCACCTTCGATGAAATACTCGAATTGGCAACCGCCGCCAATATTCGTCGCGGCGGCGCGCGGAAAATCGGCGTATACCCCGAGACCAAGCATCCGGCGCATTTTGCCGGGCTCGGCTTGGCCCAAGAACGGCCCGTTCTCGATGCGCTACAGCGCCACGGCTACGGCGCGGCCGGCAGTCCGGTCTTCATTCAGTCATTCGATCCTCGCAACCTTCGCGAGCTGCGCGGCATGACCTCGCTGCCATTGATTCAGCTGCTGCAGCACGAGTTGGGGGATTTGGCAGAGTTCGCGAAGTACGCCGACGGGATCGGCATCGCCAAGGTTCTGGCCACGCCCGAGGGGGTGCGAGCGGCGCATGCCGTGAATCTCAAGGTACATGTCTGGACCTTTCGCGCCGAAAACGAGTTCCTGCCGGACGACCTGAAGAGCGGCCCAGCGCCGGCCGCGCACGGCAATCTCGAGGGAGAAATCCGCCGGTTTCTCGATCGAGGCATCGACGGCTACTTCTGCGATTTCCCGGCGGTGGGGGTGCGCGTGCGCGACGCTTACATTTCAGGCGTCCAACTTTTGCACCAGCCGCTGACCGCGACCAATTTGCCGGGGAACAGGCCACAGGGGCGGTAATTATTGCCGGCGATTCCCTGCAGTTGCAGGCAATTCTCGCAGTTCGATCCCGCCGCGTAGTCGGGGTATTTTTTGACGTCCACCTGGGCGGCATTCTCGACATAGCCCAAAGCGATCGCCGTCGGATCCTTCACATCCAGGTGCGAGGCTTCGGCGCCGCGTGCCGCGCGCGAAGTCAGCACGACCACGCCGGCGGCGAGGCCAAGGTTTTTGAGCACCAAGCGGCGTGAAACGCTCATGCCGCAAATATGCCGAAAAATATCGGCGGCGTCACCCCGTCGGTCAAAAGAATACGGACAGATACACCTGGTAGACCATGGCGTTGAACGCGTACTCGGGCTCGGTGTCGGGTGCGTAGCCGTTGGCAATGGTGTAGGCCTTGATGTTTCGGAAGTCGCTGTACTTGAATTGGATGCGACTGACGTCGAAGGTGGTGGTGGCGCGCTTGAAGATGAGGAAGCCTTCGGGCGCGAAGGCCCAGGTTGCCTTGAATCCGTAGGTATTGTTGGTCTGTCCCGCGAGGTTCTGGTCGCGAGCCACGAAATTTTGCGAATCGACGAACGGGAACAGATCGCTGTAGAACGTCGCCGAATTCTGGCTGTAGTGCCGAATCCGTCCTTCAAGAATGAATTTGTCGGAGATGGGATGCGTGTAGCCCAACTCGACGGTGCTGGCGCGAACACCCCAGGTGTCGCTGAAATAGCGGTACGACACTGACGCCGCCGCGCGATATGGCAGGTAGTACTTGACGCGGGTCTCGACTGCCGTGCTGGTGTGGGTGTTGGGATATATCTGCTGACCCAGCGAGTAGCCCAGCGGGACGCTGGAATCCAGGTAACGAATCGAGCGGTACGGGTTACTGAGCAGTCCTTGGTCCGTAATCACTTCCACGGTGGCGCCGGCGATCAGATTCTTGGTGACGATCTGCGAGATGCCGCCTTCGTAGCTGCGGCTTTCGGCGTGGCCCAGCCATGCGACGTTGGGCGCGAAGGATTTGCCGTTGTTTTCCCCCACCTTGTCGCGGCTGTCGGTGAATCCGAGGGTCACGGTGGTCAAATCGCCGAACATGTCCTGGCTCAGCGAGAAGTGCGTCGTGTTGGATATGTAATCGCGTTCAGTGCTGTTGCTGTACGACAGGTTGTACTGAGTCTTGTCGTGAATGTAGTCGAGCGAGAGGCTTTTCTGATTGCGTTGGTCCTTGATCACGCTGGCGTTGCTCAGCACGTCCACCGACGCGCCGCTGACCTTGTCGATGAAGTAGTTAGCCTCTACCGCGAATTGCTCGGAGAACTTCTTGCGCACCAGCACCGACTCGCCGGTGATGTCCATGCCGCCGCCCTTGTACTGGCTCCAAAAGAGATCGGCGCGATCGTCCGGCAGCACGGCCGCTCCGGCCACACACATCAGCGACAGGGTGGCAACGGCGGCGAGACGGCTCAGGTGGCGCGGGACAATCCTCATATCGATGGCAACGGCCTAATTGCAGCCGCAGCCGCCGCCGGCTGTGCCGGTGGCGCCCCGCGATCCTTCGCGGGACTCATAGATATGATCCAGATAGGCCGCGGAAATCGCATCGCGGTCCCATGACATGATCGGGTCCGCCAGTCGATCGCGCTCATAGGGCTTGACCCACGGCTGGATGCTGCAGGCTCCGAGCAGCAGCCCGACTCCGATGATGGCAAGCTTCGCTGAGGCGCGCATGGGTTTGGTCACTCGCGTATCAATTGACGAATGCGGTCTTGGTACTCGTTCTCGTCGCCGGGTCGGTAGCCGCGGTGGATGTAGCGGATGTCACCCTTGCGATCGATGATGACCGAGCTCGGCATTTCGTCGACGTGATACGCCTTGCTCACCTGATTGGCGGGGTCGAGCAGCACCGGGAAACTCACCGGCTTGCGCGTCAGCAATTCCTTGACCGCCGGCCCTTCCTTGTCGACATTGACGCCGATCAACGTAAAGCCCGCCGGCTTGTACTTCTTGTACATCTGGTCGAGCAACGGCATTTCCTGCTGGCAGGGTCCGCACCAGGTGGCCCAGAAATTCACCATCACCACCTGCCCCTTATACTGGCTCAAGGCGCTCGGCTGTCCTGAGAGTGCGGTCAGGGTAAAGGCGGGAGCCGGTCCCGAAGCATCGCCGCTGGCGGCGAACGCCGTCGATGCGATGACGATAGCCGCCATCGTGCAGCGCTTGAGAAATTTTATCGGTGAAGATTGCATGATCTGTCCTCCTGATCAGTAGAAAACGGTTAAGCCGAGGGTGGCCTCGAGGTTGTGCACGTTCTTGGTTCGGCCGGTCAAATCCGTTTCGAACACGTGATCTCTCACATCCAAGTGCATCGCGAGCCAGTCGGTAATCAGCAGGCGCTCGCCTATCCCAAAATTCAGCGCGAACTGATCCTTGTCGGCAAATTTCACATCGCCCATGCCGACCGTCACATATAAGGCCGAATTAAATGCACGCCCCCGCCCGAAAAAGATCTCGCCGGGGAGTACGTTGTAGCCCACGTCCAAATCGTAATACGTGAAGCGTCTCCCAGAGTCGTTGAGAACCGTGATATCCGGAAATACGTCCTCGAGGCTGGTGGTGCCGGCCTTGGAACGAGCCAGGAACCCCTCCAGGAAGATATCCTCGGACACATGGTATGCCGCGCGCACGCCGTAAATCGGGTTGGTACCGAAGTCCTGAATGCTGAGCGCACCGAAGTAGCCGCCGAGTTCGAAGTCCTTGGCCTTGATCTTCGGCGTCTTGACGGCACGACGGTTGACCTGCGGCTCGATGATGGAGGGTTCCCCCGCGGATTCCTCGGCAACGATCTGAGTCGGACCCTTGTCGCCGCGATGGAACCAGCCGCAGCCAGACAGCAGCGCCGCTGCTAGAAGAACACTGCTAAGCCGAATTTCCATTCTTGCGGTTCCTGGTTCTGATTTTGATTGGTGAAGACCACGTACTTGCGCCAATCCGCACGCCACATGAAGCGTCGGCTAATGAAGCCGCGCAGTCCCAAGGACACGTAGACCATTTGGTTGCTGGACTGCAGAGGCTTGGGCGGGACCTTATCGTCGATGTACTGGTATGCCCCGCCGATGCCCGCCGTGGGTGAGAACCACTTCCATTCGGGGATGAAGGTGTGCCGCAGCCCCAAGCTTGCGACATAACGATTGTCGATCGTCCCCAGCGCCTGCTGCAGGACGAATTCGACGTCGAGGCTGTCGGTGAGGCCGAAGTCGGCCCAGGAGGTGACCAGATTCTGATGATTGAACACGCCATACCCGGCGCCGATTTCCCAGCGATGGGTGGCGAATTGCGGATAGGGGGGTATGGGCGCCGGCTCACCGGAGGCAAGCCGAGTGAGTGCCAGATCCGCACGCCGCGCCCAACCCTCCTGGCCGTGCGCCGCGCGCACCTTGTACCACTCGGTGCGGCTATAGAGCACGGTGACGATTTCATCACGCCCGACCACGTAAACCACGGGAAAACCCCGGCCAGGGCCGCTGTGCATCTCGAGAAATGGCGCGCTAACCACCACTTCAAGCAGCTGTCTCTTTGCATGGACCAGGCCGGCATCGAACGTCTGCAGCAGCAGGAGGAGCGCAAGCAGACGCCGCATCAGCTCAATTCGCAACCGGCGCGACGAATGGGTCGTTGTAGTACTGCGCGCCAATGTCCAGCCATTCAGTGATCAAACGCAACTCCGACTTGTTTAGGAACCCCGTGTGATCGACGGTCCCACCGTGATCAGTACCGTCCAATTTACTCAGAAATTTCGCCGCCGAAGCGCTCGCGCTGCCCGCCGTCGCCGGCGGCGCCAATGACACCGGCACCATGATCGTCGTCGGCAAGCCCGTCACCGGGTCCGGCGGTCCCGGCGCCGGCACCAGCCGATCCTGCAACACCCCCATATTAAGCACTTGCTCATTATGTGCAAACAGCAGTTGCTCATAGGAGGTGATTACGGTGGTGTCGACATTTGAACCGCTGTCGGTCAAATCCAACTGGCCCGCCGGCATTTGCACCTTGGCGGCGGCATCCACCGGATTGTGACAGAGCACGCAGGTGTGATCGGTCAAAACCGCCAGGGTGACGGGGTCAATGGTTTGCCTGACGTAATTCCAAATCGGCTGGATGTGGTAGTTGGTTGTGCCACCGGCCCCCGTGGCATCGGGATAGTGAATGGTGCTGCGGCAGAGCGGGTCCCATTTGATCGCCGGGCTTGCGCTGGCGCAATGGCTGTTGGCCGGTTTGGGCGTGGGGATATCCGCGTATAAATACGAGAAGGCCGTGTCCGCGGCGCGCCCAGCGGCCGCCGCATCGGTCCAGACGTCGGCATATATCACATCGATGCTCGGTATCTGCGAGCAGGCAGCGGTCGCGCCCGCGGGCGTGATCCCGTTGGAACAGGTGTTCCAGGCGCGCGTATCGGCCATGGTGTCGCCGGCATTCGCGGCCGACAGGGCTGCCAGGGTGTTCAGGAAGGGCGCGCCCGCGGCCGACGCCCCGGCGTTCACCGACGCGGTCAAGCCGCTGCGGCCGTGCGAGGGGGTGGTTTTGCTGCCGGCGACGTGGCAGCCATTGCAGGTCTTGGTTTCACCCGGAATCAGCTGCATCCAGCTGCTGTGCCGCGCGCCGATGAGCCGCGCGTTCTTGTCGAGCACTTCGACGGTGAAGGGTACGTTGGCGGGCAATGAGATTTTCACCGAACCGTCCGGCTCCACCGGCGCGTAGGCGAGAATCTCGCGCATGCCCAAGCCTGCGGGGCCAAAGGCCGAACCGTTGATCTTGCGCACTTTTCGGGCCGGAATCTCCACGGGTTTTACAATTCTGACGAAACGCGCCGGGCGCTGATCCGCAGTCGCCTGTTTGGGGTCGGCCAGAGCAGCGATATTCGCGACCGGACCGCCGGCTTGGCCGGCCGTTTCCGCGGCAACCTTGTCGACGCCGTCGAAATCGTAAACGCTGCGAATGACCAGCACGCCTAAACCGCCGGGGACGCCGGTGGGTATGAGATCCGGAACGAAGGCCGGCACTGGGGTGCGCGCCTGCATGATGACCGGCTCGACAATCACGGTGTTCGCCTGTGCGCCCAAGATGGGGCTCAGAGTTCCCTTGTCGAGGTCATAGATCCAGAGGGTGTACTGCGGGGGCGCCAACGTGACATTGGCGCCGCTGGTGTTGGCAGCCGTGCACACTTTGGTGGTGTTCGGGGTAACGGTGGTATCCAGGACCAGGCAGGGCGCCCAGCTGACCAGCATTCTGTTGGTACCGTCGTACAAGGGATAGGCGGAGGCGAACCGGCCGCCCATGGAGGGCTTGTCTGCATCGGTGGTGACCCCGAGCGTGGTGGCGCTGGCCTGCGCCGTGCCTGCCGCGCCCGTGGGAGTCGACGGCTGATTGATTTCCACGAAGCCGGCGGCGTCGATCTGCACAATGTCGCCGCCCTGTTGCGTGCCCTGGAAGGGGCGAACCAGGGAGATGAGTTTGCCGTCCGCTCGCTGCCGGGCGTTCAAGAACTGGATCACGTTGTTGTTGGTACCGGCGATGTTGGCGCCGGTGGCGTGGCTGTTCTCACCGTAGTAGAGCTCGAGACCGGTGCCATCGGGATTGGCGCGATACAGGCTGATTTGATCGCCGTTGATGGATTCATAGCGCGAAAACACGATTTGCCCGTTCGCCAATACCGACGGCGCGAAATCGTGGTTGGTATTGAAGCTGATCTGATGGATGCTCGTGCCGTCGGCGTTCATGACGTGCAGCAGGAAGATCGGCTGCTTGCGATCGTCGGTTTGCGCCGGATATTGCGGGCGTCCCTCATCGATGAGGATGGCCTGGGTGGCGGCCTGGCGTGAGGAGGCGAACACGATGCGACCGTCCGGCAGGTAGTGCGCGCCCACGTCATGGCCGGCAGTCGTGTTGTCGGTGGTCAGCTGAGTCACGGTCTTGGCGACGGCGTCGTACTGGTAGATCTTCCACGTGGGCTGAGTGACGTCGGTGTTGGGCTTGTTGGGGTCCAACGGCAGGCGCAGCGAGAACACCAGTTTCTTGCCATCGGGCGATACGTCGAGATCGCGAACGTCGCCCTTTCCTTGAGTAATCGACGCGGTGATATTGGTCTCGACGGAGCCCGGGCTCGCCTGCTCACGCAGATACAGGTCGCCGCCGGTGGTGGAGGTGATCAGGTCGCGTGCGTCGATATCGACGGCATTCGCGGTCATCGCCGGCGGCGGGCGCTTCACGTACGCCAGCGGAAAATTCAAAGTGCCCGGGTCCTGGGTCTGTACGCCCGCCAGCCCGGGGGCATGTCCGCTCACGCCGCTCGAGCAACCGACGATGAGCAATGCGGGTAACAGCAGCGCAGCCAGTTTCAGGGAACCGTGACGAAGTTCACGCGCGAGCAATGTGTTCATGGTTTCGGATACCTACGGTCAATCATCGGTTCTTACGATCAGTCTGCCAACTTGCGCGAGTTCATTGAACTTAATCGGTCTCAGAATCGTATCTTGGTTCCATGTTGCTGTGCGTTCTGTTAACGCACTCACAGAAGAAGTTCGCCACATCCGTTTCTCTGTGCACCTGTGGGCAGACCTACGCAAATTAGGCTGAAGGATATAGCCGGACAGTAGTCAGTCGATATGTCGCGAAACACCGACGTCGTTCGGATGAGACATTACTGAGAGACTTTTTAAGTCGCTATATTTGCGCCACGTCGAAATCACAACTCACCGCGAGTGGATGTGCATATGAAGTATGGGATGGCAAAGCCAGAGATGAACGGAACGCAGCGGGCGCAACCAACGCCGCGCGGAGCAACGCATCTGTTGCGCGCAGTCCTCTGCGCAAGCACGCTCACTTTGCTGAGCGCGAATGCCTCGGCGCTCACCAGGGACCAGGCGAAGCGCATCTACGATCGCATCGCGGGAGTTCCAGCCTCGGACGCACAACTGACCAACATGATGACGGCAGGCTCTGCGAGCGCGGCCGCGCAGCTCGCCACCCAGGATCCGGCGTTCTACAACAACACGGTTCGCAACATCGCGACGCCGTGGACGAATCGCGATCAAACGGTGTTCGCACCCTTGAATGACTACACCGCGACCGTGATCGGCATGGTGCGCGACAACGTCCCCTTCAACACCTTGCTGAGCGCCGACATTATCTATACGGCCGACGCCACCGCCGGCGTGCCCGCCTACTCGAACTCGAACAACGACATGTACGAGGCGCTCGACACCGACGGCGCCGATCTGTCGGTGCACTTGCAACAGAAAGTCCAATCCGTCGTGACCGGCCTGCCGCC